>CAJAXU010000692.1 GCA_903948045.1 uncultured beta proteobacterium
CCAGTCCAACGATGGTCATTACAGAAGGATCACACCATGCCCAACGTCACACGCTACCCCTTTCCCGGTTCCCATTCAGGCCAACAGCGGTCGCCAGCGCCTCAGAGCGACACACAGTCCAAGCGGCGTGTCTTTGACAGTGCCCGTGGGCTGAGTGCGTTGCTGCTCGGCGCCATGGTGTCCGCCCTGGTGGTGGTGGCCGATCAACTGATCGAAACCTGGGTCGACGGGCACCTGATGGTCGCCTGGGTGGCCCTGTGGTTGGTCAGCTTCACCGCCATGGCGATCTTTGCCGGTGCCGCACACAAGTTGTCGCACAGCGTCGTTGATGCGCTGGACGCCATGGTCCAGCGCCGGTCCACCCAGCGTGCTGACGAGCGTATGTGGGCGATGGCGCGGTCAGATCCGCGCCTCATGGCCGACCTGCAGGTCGCCATGGGTCGTCAAGAAGACTGAAAGCGGCCTACCGGCCTCAGCTGGCGGTCAGGCGCAGCCCAATCGCGGTACGGGTCTGCTCCAATGCCACTGGCAGATGGTGCGCCAGCTGTTGGAACAAGGTTTGGTGCAGCGCCAGCTCCTCGGTCCATGCCGCCTTGTCGAAGCGGGTCACCGTATCAAACTGTGCCGGGCTAAAGTCCAGTCCGGCCCAAGTGATCTCGTCGTAGGTCGGGCTGACGCCAAAAATGTTGTCGGCGCCATGGGCCTGACTTTCGAGGCGGTCGATCATCCACTTCAGCACGCGCATGTTGTCGCCGTAGCCTGGCCAGACAAATTTGCCGTCCTCGCCCTTGCGGAACCAGTTGACGCAATAAATGCGCGGCAGGGTCCCGCTGTTGCCCACCCGCTGTTCCATGTCCAGCCAGTGCTGGAAGTAGTCGCTCATGTTGTAGCCGCAAAAGGGCAGCATGGCGAACGGGTCACGCCGCACCACGCCCATTTGGCCAGCGGCCGCAGCGGTGGTCTCGGACCCCATGGTGGCGGCCATGTACACGCCCTCGGTCCAGCTGCGGGCCTCGGTCACCAGCGGCACCGTGGTGGAACGGCGGCCACCGAAGATGAAGGCGTCGATCGGCACCCCCTGTGGGTCGTCCCAGGCTGAATCGAGCGCCGGGTTGTTGGTGGCGGCCACGGTGAAACGGGCATTCGGGTGCGCTGCCTTGGCGCCGGTTTGTCGCGCCAGCTCAGGCGTCCAGTCTTTGCCCTGCCAGTCGATGGCGTGCGCCGGCGCCTCGCCCATGCCCTCCCACCACACGTCGCCGTCGTCCGTCAAGGCTACGTTGGTGAAGATCGCGTCCTGCGTCAAGCTGGCCATGCAGTTTGGGTTGGTCAGCGTGTTGGTGCCGGGTGCCACGCCAAAATAGCCGGCCTCGGGGTTGATCGCATACAACCTGCCGTCGGCGTTGGGCTTGATCCAGGCAATGTCGTCACCGATGGTGGTGACCTGCCAGCCGTCAAAGCCACGCGGCGGAATCAGCATGGCAAAGTTGGTCTTGCCGCAGGCGCTTGGAAACGCCGCTGCCACATGGTACTTTTTGCCGCTAGGAGCGGTCACCCCAAGAATCAACATGTGCTCGGCCAGCCAGCCTTGGTCGCGCCCCATGGTGGAGGCAATACGCAGCGCAAAGCATTTTTTGCCCAGCAGTGCATTGCCGCCGTAGCCCGAGCCAAAGCTCCAGATTTCACGCGTGTCGGGGTAGTGCACGATGTACTTGGTGGGGTTGCAGGGCCAGCTCACATCGGCCTGGCCGGCTGCCAGCGGCGCGCCCACCGAGTGCACGCAGGGCACAAAGGCGCCGTCAACCCCGAGCACGTCATACACGGCCCGTCCCATGCGGGTCATCAGGCGCTGGTTTACCGCCACGTAGGCGCTGTCAGTCAGCTCCACGCCGATGTGCGAGATGTGTGAGCCCAGCGGCCCCATGGAGAACGGCACCACGTACAGGGTGCGGCCGCGCATGCAACCGGCGAACAGCGCCGGCGTGCCATCGGGCTGGCCCAGTTGCAGGATGCCGCGCATCTGCGACGGCGCCATCCAGTGGTTGGTGGGGCCCGCTTGATCCTGGCTGGCGGAGCAGATGAATGTGCGGTCTTCAACGCGGGCGACGTCGCCCGGGTCAGAGCACGCGAGAAAGCTGTTGGGACGCTTGCTGTCGCTCAGACGCTTGAAGGTGCCGGCATCAACCAGCAACTGGCACAGCCGGGCGTATTCGTCTGCTGAGCCATCGCACCAATAGATGTCCGCCGGCTGCGTGAGGGCGGCGACTTCGGCCACCCAGGCGATCAGTTGCGCGTTTTTGACATAACTGGGTGTATTGAGGTTTATGCCCTGCATCACGGGTGAGTTCATGAAAAGCTCCAGAATAAAAAATCGACTTTTCGAAACCAGCTGCGCTGCTGCTTTGGTTTTGAAAAGGCGATTCCCGCTCTTTTGGCGCGGCCGACCCGAAAGCCGGAAGGCCGATTCTATGAACTCGTCCGCCGGTTACCAGTGGGTTACCGAGAAATGTTATGCATAACTTGCATGCAAATATGCGGTGTCTGGCAATGGCTTGCGCTTGCTCGGTCGGCTCGGTAAAGGGAAAACGCAGGTCAGGTCGTGGCCCGCGCCAAGCCGCTGCGCTGCAGGGCTGGTCAGGGAGGGTTTGATGCCCGGCCGCTGCCGGGTTGCCCGAGGGCTAGTGCCGTCCGAATTGCTATTGAATAAATAGCTAGAAAGTCAAGCTGGACGTGGCTTGGCGGCCAATTAGGCCATGGATACTGCAATGAAAGCGAGCAAGAACATCAGCACTCCGCCGACCAGAGGCAACACAAACGGGATGGCCGAGACGATTTCTTCCACCGGGTCTTGGGCGTGGTCGTCGTGCTGCGGTGCGGGTTTGGACATGGGAGTTCCTTAAAGGGATCGGTTTCGCAATGGCACGGATTTTACCTGTGCCTGTGCCCGGAACTCCGCCCGGACCTCAACCAGGCGCTAGTTCAACAACGTTTGACCTGCATCAGGGTTTTGCGCTCCCCAGGGCACGGCTTCGGCCTTAGCATGAACTCATCCCAGCCAACTGCTCTCCATGACCCCTATGAACCCACCACCCATGCGCCGTTTCCTTCGAAACCTCACGATCCTGGGATTAGCCAGCAGCGCTTGGTTGGCGCACGGGCAAGCGCTTGACGTCGCGGCTGCAGAAGCCTTGGCCAAAAAGAGCAATTGCACCAAGTGCCATTCAGTCGACAAGAAAAAGGATGGCCCCTCCTTCAAGGAGACGGCCGCCAAGTACAAGGGGCAGGCGGACGCAGAGGCCAAGCTGACCAAGCACATCACCACCGGCCCCAAGATCAAGATTGACGGTGTAGAAGAAGAACATCAGATGGTCAAGACCAAAGACCCGGCAGAGATCAAAAACCTGGTTCGGTATGTGTTGTCACGCTGACCCGCATGGCATGAGCGCCGTCGCATGAGCTTTCGCACCGTGTTGAAAAAAATATGGGCCAGATGGCCGCTCTGGCTGGGCTTGTCCTTGGTCGGCTTCGTCGCCTCTGCGATTCTGATGACCGCCGGGGCGGTCGGACTGGCTTGGACCAACACCGAGGAATTCTGCATTGGCTGCCATGAGATGAAGGACAACGTGTACGCTGAGTACAAGGGCACGATCCACGACCAAAATCGGACCGGCGTCAGAGCGATATGCCCGGACTGCCATGTGCCGCGCCAGCCAGGCCCGATGATGGTGCGCAAGTTGCAAGCCAGCCTTGAGCTTTACGGGCACTTCATCAGCCACTCCATCGATACGCCGCAGAAATTTGAAGCCAAGCGCTACGAACTGGCGACCCACGTCTGGAAAAGGATGAAGGAAACTGATTCGCTGGAGTGCCGCAACTGCCACAAGGAATCCCAAATGAGCCACGACCTGCAATCGCCGAAAGCACAGGTCAGACACGCCAAGGCACTGGTCGACAAACTGACCTGCATCGACTGCCACTTCGGCATTGCGCACAAAGAACCCAACGGGCCAGGGCCGCGTGAAATGACGACGAGCAAAGCCCCCTAAGCACGCCATATCAACCTGAAAGGACGATCAGCATGGTCATCAAAAAAATCACTTTTGTGGTGGGTCTGTCATGGGCCCTGTCTGGGCTCGCCGCAGACCCTACCTACCGTGGCGAAATCCAGCCCTTGATCAAGGCACAGTGCGCCGAATGCCATGGCGATGACTCTCCCACCTTGGCGGAATTCAACCTGGCCCCCGAAAAGTACACCAAGGAGAAGCAGGGCCCGCGCACCAGCACCTACGAAACGCTGCTGCAGTTGGTGGGGTGGCCGGACACCGGCGCCCTCATGCGCCGGCTGGATGACGGCAGCCAAACCGCCGATAAGAAGCCAGGCAACATGAACAAGCACTTGGGCGACACACCGGAGCTGCGCGCCGCCAATTTGAAACTGATCAAAGCTTGGGTTGGCGAAGGCGGCTGGAACCTCAACCGCTGGCAAAAGCGTGGTGATGTGCCGGCCATCAGCAAAGAGCAGCTGGACAAGCTCCAGCTCAAG
>CAJAXU010000693.1 GCA_903948045.1 uncultured beta proteobacterium
CGACACGACAAGCGCAGGCATGTCTGCCCGGCGCTCCAGCGACCATTGTCGACGGCGAACGACTTTCGGGGCAGGCCTAGCCTTGTCCAACGTGGTGTGAGCCTGAACGGGGCGCGCGTTTCCAACGAGAAATGAGCCTGAGGGCGGGCCGGTGAGGATGTAGCGAGGGGTGGGTTGATCATCACAAGGATGGTGATCAACATGGACGAGACAAGGCTGCGCACGATCGAGCAGTTGGAGGAATTCCTCAAGGCGACGCCCGAGGTGGCGTTCACAGCCCCGGGTATAGGAGCTCATGACCAGCGCTACGCGCACATCAGCCGCGTGCTGGCGCGGTTTGACTACCCGCGGCGCAATAAACGCGAGCGCGGCGTGGTGCTGGCCTACCTGCGACGCACAAGCGGCTACGGCCGGGCGCAGCTCACGCGCTTGGTCGCGCGTTGGGCGCTCAACTGCGTCGCGCAGCATCCGCTGGTCAAGCGATACCGGGCCCCGGCCGTGCCGTTCGCGCGCAAGTACACAGCCAAGGATGTGGAGTTGCTCGTGGAGATGGATCGGGCCCACGACGACGTGTGCGGTGCGGCCATCGCGCACCTCCTGCAACGCGCTCACACCATCTACGGCGACCCCCGCTACGTGCGCCTGGCCGATCTGTCGGTTTCGCACCTGTACAACCTGCGCAAGAGCGCCGGCTACAAGGCGCGCCGGATGACCGTTGTGAAGACCCGCGCGGTGTGCAATCCCATCGGGGTTCGCAAGGCCCCCAGTCCCAAGGGCCGCGCCGGCTATGTGCGCATCGACACCGTCCATCAAGGCGATCTGGACGGCGTCAAAGGGGTGTACCACATCACCTGCGTGGACGAGGTCAGCCAGTGGCAGGTGCAGGCCTGCGTGCAGGGCATCAGCGAGGCATTCTTGCTGCCGGTGCTGGCTTTGGTGCTGGGGCAGTTCCCGTTCGAGATCAACGGGTTTCACTCGGACAACGGCTCGGAGTACATCAACGGTCGGGTGGCCAAGTTACTGCAGAAATTGCTCGTGGAACAGACCAAATCGCGCTCACGTCACAGCAACGACAACGCGCTGGCGGAGAGCAAAAATGCCAGCGTGGTGCGCAAGCACATGGGCTACAGCCACATCCCGCAAAAGTTCGCCAAACCCATCAATGCGTTCTACGAAGATGTGTTCAATCCGTGGCTGAATTTGCACCGTCCCTGCATGTTCGCCACCGACGTCGTCAGCCCCAAAGGCAAGGTTGTCAAGCGCTATCGCCATGAGGACGTGAAGACGCCGCTGACCGCCCTCCAACAACTCTGCGCGCAGGGGCTGGCTCGTTTGAAGTCGGACGTGACGCTGGTGGACCTGCAGCAGCGGGCTGGTGCGCAAACTGATCTGGCTGCCGCCCAAGAAATGCAGCGCGCCAAGGCTGAGCTGTTTCGTTTGTTCAACGCCCCTCGGGGTCAACTCACCAAGGCCGCCTGAGCTCGATTCAGGCCTCCCAGGCCGGTACTGCACGGCAAAGCAACCACTGCGTCAGCACCGGCTGCGGCGGCCTGGATCCGGCACGAGGACAGGTGCGGGATAGGGGTGCCTCCGGCGGCCCTGCCGGGGGCCTGATCAAGAAAATCTCGGCAAACCAGCGGACCGATAGACTGCAGTTTTTGGCCAGATCAACTCAACCACCGCACAGCATCACTTCACGCCCGCTTCAGGCTCATACCTGGATTGGAAAATACTCCACTGCAACCCGGCGTTGGGCCGTCGCTCGCCATTGCACGAGACGCCTTAGGATGGGGCCAACACGAGGAGCCCATCCATGTCCCACATCAGCCATGCCCGGACCCATCCAATTGCCCGCCAACAGCGCACCAAGCCGCACGCCTTGGTGGCATTGCTGGCGGCCCTCGCTGCAACGCTGTTGACAGCGCCGGCCTTGCAGGCCAAGACCTTGGTCTATTGCTCTGAAGGCTCGCCCGAGAACTTCTC
>CAJAXU010000694.1 GCA_903948045.1 uncultured beta proteobacterium
CCGTCAAAACGAGCCAGACCATGGGCATCGGACGGAAAATGTGCCGGCACCCAGTCCAGGATGACGCCCAGGCCGGCGGCATGGGCGGCATCGACAAAGTGTCTGAAGTCTTGCGGCGTGCCGAAGCGAGCGGTCGGCGCATACAGGCCCACCGGCTGGTAACCCCAGGAGCCGTCAAACGGGTGCTCGCTGACCGGCATCAGCTCCAGGTGGGTGAAACCCATCTCGCGCGCGTAGGGCACCAGGGTGTCGGCCAGCTCGCGGTAACTGAGCCAACGCCAGCCCTCGGCCTTGCGCCAGGACCCCAGGTGCACCTCGTAAATGCTGATCGGCTGGTCGAAGCCGTTCGCCTGCGCCCGCTCCGGCCGCATGGGACGCACCTGCGGCAGACCCTGCACGATGCTGGCAGTGCCGGGCCGCAGTTCGCTGAAAAAGGCGAAGGGGTCGGCCTTGAGCAGCAGTTCGCCCTGCGGCGTACGGACTTCAAACTTGTAGGGTTCGCCCACGCCCAGGCCGGGCACAAACAGCTCCCAGATGCCGCACTCACGGCGCAGGCGCATCGGGTGACGGCGGCCATCCCAGCCATTGAACGGCCCCACCACCGACACGCGCTGCGCATTCGGGGCCCAGACCGCGAAGCTGACACCCGCCACGCCCTGCAGCTCGCGCGGGTGGGCACCCAGGCACTGGTGCGGGCGGCGGTGTGTGCCCTCGGCCAGCAGCCAGGCATCGAGCTCGCCCAGCACCAAACCGAAGCGGTAAGGGTCTTCCATCCGCTTCGCTGGCGGGGGCAGCTGCCCGGGCACCGCCGGCCACTGCACGCGCAACAGGTAGTCAAAAGGCTGGCGCCGCCGGGCCAGCCGGGCGCCAAACACCTCGCTACCAGCCAGCCGCTGCAGGCCCGCTACACAGCGCCCACTGGCACGGTCGAGCACATCCACGCGCAGTGCACCCGGCAACAGGGCGTGCACCCACAGGGCGCCCTCGCGCTGCTGCATGCCCAGCACGGCGCAGGGGTCTGGATGCCTGGCGCTCATCAGCGCGTCAATATCGTCAGGCTGCAGCATGAAACTCCCTAGCTGGCCGTGGCAGCCGGTCGTACAGACGCGCCAGGTGGTGCAGCCGCTGCGCCGGCTCGGGGCCGACCTGCGACCACTGAAAGCGCCAGGCCCAATTGCCTTCGCCCACGCCGGGCTGGTTCATGCGGTGGGTGCCATCCAAGCCCAGCACATCCTGCATCGGGTAGATGGCCATGTCAGCCACACTGGCACAGGCGGCGCGGATCAGCGCCCAGGCCATGCCCTGCCCGTCGCAGCCCAGGTAGTCGCGCACATGTTGGCGCGTCGGGTCTGACAGGGTGTGCCACCAGCCCTCAGTGGTGTCGTTGTCATGGGTGCCGGTGTAGACCACGCTGTCGGCGGTGTGGTGGTGCGGCAGGTAGCGCGAGCTGGCGTCCTGGTCGTCACCGAAGGCAAATTGCAGCACCCGCATGCCGGGCAATCCATGCCGCTGGCGCAGCGCATCAACCTCTGGCGTGATCACGCCCAGGTCCTCGGCAATGATGGGCAGGGTACCCAGTGCTTTGGCAACCGCCCGCAGCAAAGCATCGCCGGGGGCTGGCACCCAGCGTCCCTGCACCGCCGTGGGCGCGCTGGCCGGGATCTCCCAATAACTCTCAAAGCCGCGAAAGTGGTCCAGGCGCACCAGGTCTACCAAGGCACAGGTGCCAGCAATGCGGGCAATCCACCAGCGGTATTGCTCGGCGCCGTGAGCCGACCAGCGGTACAGCGGGTTGCCCCAGCGCTGGCCGGTAGCGCTGAAGCCGTCGGGCGGCACGCCGGCGACCACCGTGGGATTACCGGCAGCATCCAGCTCAAACAGGTCCGGTCGGGCCCACACTTCAGCACTCTGGTGGGCGATGAAGATCGGGATGTCGCCAATGATGCGCACGCCACGCCCGTTGGCATAGGCCTTGAAGGCCCGCCACTGGCGAAAAAACACCCACTGGCAAAACCGCCAGAAGAGGCAGGCGCCCGCCAGCGCCACACTGGCTTGCGCCAGGGCCGACGCTTCGCGCTGCGCCAAGGGCTGGGGCCACTGGTTCCAGGGCAGGTTGGGGTGCTGCGCCTGCAGGGCCATGAACAGCGCGTAGTCGTCCAGCCAGGTGGCCTGCGTCTGGCAAAAGGCCGTGAAATCCTGACGATCGGCGATGCTAGCGCCGGCCTCAAAGCCGGCCGCCGCTCGGCCCAGCGCGCGCATGCGATAGGCAATCACAGCCTCGAAGTCAATCGACTCATCGTTCAACCGTGTGTCTGCTGGCAGACCGTCGCCATCCAGCCAGCCCTGCCGCTGCAGCTCAGCCAGGTCAATCAACAGCGGGTTGCCGGCAAAGGCCGAACTGCTCATGTAGGGCGAATTGCCCAAGCCGATGCCACCCAAGGGCAGCATTTGCCACAGGCTTTGCCCGCCGGCCACCAGCCAGTCAACAAAATGGTAGGCCGATGGCCCGAGATCGCCGCTGCCGTGCGGCCCGGGTAAGGCGGTGAGGTGCAGCAGTACACCGCTGGCGCGTGGGAATTGCATGGTGGTCCTGTGAGCTGCCCGGGGGAGTGTAAGCGCAGGATTCATACCAGTTCTGGCCATTCAGCCCCGACCCCACGCGCAACCCCCGACGCCTTGCCACGCCGAAAACCATCGGTACGCTTACACTGCCTGCGCGCACCAACCACCCTACGGGCCCGTCGAGCAGCTGCCCCACCCCCCTACATGTTCACTGTCACAAACACAAGCTCGGCCTGGCTGCTGATCCTGCTGTCAGGTCTGCTGGAAATCGGCTTTTCTGTGAGCTTGATGCTGTCCCAAGGCTTCAGCCGGTTCGCTCCCTCCGTCATCGCCGTGCTGGCGGCCCTGCTCAGCATCTGGCTTATGAGCCTCACGCTCAGCGTCCTGCCGATTGGCACTGCCTATGCGGTCTGGGCCGGCATTGGCGCGGCGGGCACCGCCGTTATCGGCATGCTGTTCTTCGATGAACCGACGAACCTGGCGCGCATCAGCTGCATCGGGCTGGTCATCGTGGGCATCGTCGGGCTACAGCTTCAGACTAAGGCTTGAGGCGTGACTCAAGGGCAGTGACGCCAGCTCTGGCGTCGGACCTTGCGCGACAGCTTCCGGACGTCTTTCAGCAAAAAGAATTGGGTCAGGACACTCCGCCTGCCAGTCGCAACGCCGCTTCGACTGCGTCGATCACAGGGACGCCCGCCTCCTGGCTTATGCGGTCGGCCTGCCCGGTCAGGCCAGCCGAAGCCAACAAGATGACCCGGGCCCCGTCTTGTTGAACCGCTGCCTCGACCGCTCGCATCAGCCGGATGTGTGAAACGGGCTGGGCGCGGGCGGCCTCGTCCACCCCTACACCGGCGGCGCGAACCGTTGCCAATTCACCCGCGCCGTAACGCTGCATCATGGCGCGAATACCAGGCAAGGCTGCAGCCACTGTGGTGACGATTGCCATGTCGGGCGAGACAGCCCGCGCCGCAGCGATGCCAGCCTCACAGCAGCCGATCACCGGCGCTGTGAGCATTTGCCTAGCCGCATACAGGGCAAGGTCATCAAAGCAGGCCAACACATAGGCATCATGGCGCTGCGGTGTTTTCTGCCGGAGGAGCGCCAAGGCATGCACCTCCGCCTGCTGTTTGTCATCGTCGCTCTCGATAGAAAAAGGTCCTGACTCTGGGTTAACCACCTCAAAACACAGGTGGGGCCCGGCCAGGCGTTCAGCAGCGTCGCGCACGCGCGCCGTCACCAACGGGTTGGTGTTCGGATTGATCACCAAAACCCGACGCGGCGCTGGGGTCTCGGCATGGGGCGACAGCGTCATGGCGCGCTGGCGGTCGCCGGCAACCAGGTCACGATCTGGGGCCAGATAATCAAGAGCGCGGTAAAGCCCAGCATGATGAACACGTACGGCAGGCTGCCCATGATCACGTCCCGAAAACTGCCGCCGTCCTTGCGCAGGCCCTGTACGACAAACAGGTTCATGCCGACTGGCGGTGTGATGAGCGCGATCTCGCACATCACCACAATGAAAATGCCAAACCACACGGGGTCAACGCCCACCGCCATCACCATGGGCACTGCCACTGGCACCGTAAGCACCAGCATGGACATGGCATCCATGAACATGCCCAGGATGACGTAAAAGATCACCAGCATCAGCAACAGCGAGTAGCGGCCCAGCCCCAGCGTGCCAACCCACTGCGTGACCGCCTGCGTGGTGCCGAGCATGGACAACGTGACGTTGAGCAACAGGGCGCAGACAATGATCAGGATGACCATGCCGCTGGTGCGTGCGGCCTGGGTGAAACAGTGCTCCAGCAGCCCCCAGCGCAGGCGACCCGAGCGCCACAGAAAGAACAAGGCCGCCATCAAGCCCAATGCTGCCGACTCGGTGGGCGTGGCCAGGCCGCCGTAAATGCTGCCCATCACGACCAGAAAAATCACGCCGGGTGGCACCAGGTGACGCAGCAGTGCGATTTTTTCCGCCAGGGGCACGGCCTGGGGCTGATCCCGTGCGCCGGCATCGGCGTGCACCACGGCCACGTACAAAAAGAACAAGCTGGTCAGCAGCAGCCCGGGAATGATGCCGGCGATAAACAGCTGCCCCACCGACACATTGGCCAGAGAGCCATAGACCAGCAGATTGACACTGGGTGGTATCAGGATGCCGAGCGTGCCACCGGCCGCCAATGAGCCAAGTGATGCCGCGACGGGGTAGTTGCGGGCGCTCAGCGCAGGCAGGGCTACCGTGCCCACGGTGGCGGCGGTGGCCACCGACGAGCCGGACGTGGCTGCAAACAGGGCACAGGTGCCAATGTTGGTGTGCAGCAGTCCACCCGGCAAGCGGCCCAGCCAGACGGACAGGGCATCGAACATCTTGTCCGCGATGCCGCCGCGCAGGAGCAACTCGCCCAGCAGCATGAACAAGGGCACTGCGGTCATGACCGAGTTGTTCAGCGTGCTCCAGACCACGCCACCCATCATGTCGATCAAGGGCATGCCATGGGCCAGGAGCCCGCCAACGGTGCCGACAAACAGGATCGCAAAGGCCACTGGCAGGCTCAGAAACATCAGGGCCAGCATGACAATGAAGCCGACAGCCAAATAGGTGATGGTCATTGGGGTCGTCCTGGCTCAGCGTCGCTGCAAATCTTCGAGCTCGGCCTTCAGCTCTGCCTCTGGGGTGTCGGGCCCGAACTCAGCGCTCAAAGCCGCCATTTGACCCTTTGTCAACAAGGTGAGGGCCCTGATCTGGAGCCACAGGGCCGGCACCAGGAAAAGCGCCATCGACGCCAGCCATACCGCCTGCGGGTAAATGAGCGGTGTGGCCCAGGGTGTCTGCGCGATCGACTGGTAGGCCTGGGTTTCCAGCACGGTCTTGACCGTGAAGCCGAAGAGAAACAAGGCCAAAACGCCAAGAGACAGCACCGAGAGGTAGTCCAGCCAGGCCTTGACCCGTGGCCGCAGGTAGATGTAGAGAATGTTGATTCGGATGTGGGAGCGCTCCAGCAGGGCCACCGCAAAACACAGCGGCGCGCTGAGCGCAATCGAATAACCGGCCAATTCATCCACACCGCCCAGCGACACCGACAGCAGCTTGCGCAGCAGCGTCTCGATAGTCACCAGTACGGCCAATGACAACATCGTCACGCCGAAGACATTGCTGGCCATGCGCTTGTAGCGCGCGACATGGCCTTGGGACATGGTCACAAACCGGCCCCGATGGTGGCATTCCAGTCGGCTTCACAGGTCGGGTTCACGGCGTTGCACTGGCGGCTCCAGGCTGGCAGCGAACGCTCTTTGAGCGCCGCCTTGACCGTGGTCAGATCGGCCGGAGTGACCGGCACCAGGGTCAGCTTGTAGCTCTTGCCCGAGGTGCAGGGGCTGGCGCCGACGTTGCACCGGTTGGCGTCATCGGCCAGTTCCTGAGAGTAGGTCCAGATGTCCTTGACCAGCTTGTCTACCGCCTGCTGGAGCTTGGCCTGGTCCGCAGCGGACATTTGACGCCAGGTATTCAGGTTGATGGCATAGGCGTTGATGGCCAGTTGCAGGGCCAGGGGCATGACGCTGGTGGCGGCTTCCGGCCAGCCGCCCGAATTGGCCGAGGCTGGTCCGGTGATGGCACAGTCCACCACGCCACGCGCCAGCGCCTGCTGCACCTCGCCAAACGGCATGGGCACCCCGGTGGCGCCCAAGCCGGCCACAAAGTTGGCGCTGCTTTGGTCGCCGACGCGGATCTTGCGCGCCTTCAGATCGGCCAGGCCCTTGATCTGCGGCTTGCAAAAGATCACCTGCGGCCCGGCCGGCCACACGCCCAACAATTTGG
Source organism: uncultured beta proteobacterium (assembly GCA_903948045.1). GTDB lineage: Bacteria > Pseudomonadota > Gammaproteobacteria > Burkholderiales > Burkholderiaceae_C > Rhodoferax. The sequence goes on from CAJAXU010000694.1 coordinate 6,380, forward strand.
CGTTGAACTGGGACTGCAGCCGCTTGTCGACCGTGCTGAAAAACGCATCGGTGTTCTTTTTGCCAGCTTCAAAGCTCGGGTTGAGGCCAACCAGATCGAAGCCCAGCACAGTGGGCTCATCACGGCTGACCTGGGGCAGCCG
>CAJAXU010000695.1 GCA_903948045.1 uncultured beta proteobacterium
AATGGCCGGCGGTGTGCGCGCCAGCATGGGCTACTGCGGCTGCGCCACCATCGACGCCATGCAAAACACCGCCGAGTTTGTCGAGATCACCACCGCCGGCATCCGCGAAAGCCATGTGCACGACGTGCAAATCACCAAAGAAGCGCCCAACTACCGCGCAGATTGATTTTCCCACCCGTCATTCCCGCGCAGGCGGGAATCCATGGCCCCCCGCAACATAGCGGGATAAGCCCCCCGGAAGCCTGTCATGCACCATCAAAAAATTCTGATTCTGGACTTCGGCTCGCAAGTCACCCAGCTGATCGCCCGCCGCATCCGCGAAGCCCATGTGTTTTGCGAGGTGCACCCCTGCGACGTCAGCGATGACTGGGTGCGCGCCTATGCGCGTGACGGCTCACTCAAGGGCATCATCCTGTCGGGCAGTCACGCCAGCGTGTACGAGGAAAGCACCGACAAGGCGCCCAAGGCGGTGTTTGAGTTGGGGCTACCGGTGCTGGGCATCTGCTACGGCATGCAGACCATGGCGCACCAGCTGGGCGGCCGGGTGCAGAGCGGCCACCAGCGCGAGTTCGGCCATGCCGATGTGCGGGCCCATGGCCACACCGAGCTGCTGCGCGGCATCCAGGACTACGCCACCGACGAAGGGCACGGCATGCTCAAGGTCTGGATGAGCCATGGCGACAAGGTCACCGAGTTGCCGCACGGCTTCAAGCTCATGGCCAGCACGCCCAGCTGCCCGATTGCCGGCATGGCCGACGAGGAGCGGCGTTTTTATGGCGTGCAGTTTCACCCCGAGGTGACCCACACCCAGCGCGGCGCGGCGATTCTGGAGCGCTTCGTGCTTGACATCTGCGGCACCCGGGCCGACTGGATCATGGGCGACTACATCGCCGAGGCGGTAGAAAAAATCCGCGCCCAGGTCGGCACCGAAGAGGTCATTCTGGGCCTGTCAGGCGGGGTCGATTCATCAGTGGCCGCCGCCCTGATCCACCGCGCTATCGGTGACCAGCTCACCTGCGTGTTTGTGGACCACGGCCTGCTGCGCCTGAATGAGGGCGACCAGGTGATGGACATGTTTGTCGGCAAACTGCACGCCAAGGTGGTGCGGGTGAATGCCGCCGAACAGTTTTTGGGTCACTTAGCTGGGGTGAGCGAACCAGAAGCCAAACGCAAGATCATTGGCCGCGAGTTTGTTGCATGTTTTAAGGCTGCAGCCCTTGATATCACTCGCGGTGATGCTACAAAAAACGGAGCAAAATGGCTGGCGCAAGGCACCATTTACCCGGACGTGATCGAGTCAGGCGGCGCCGGCAACAAAAAGGCCGTCACCATCAAGAGCCACCACAACGTGGGCGGCCTGCCCGAGCAACTGGGCCTGAAGCTGCTGGAGCCGCTGCGCGAGCTGTTCAAGGATGAGGTGCGCGAGCTGGGCGTGGCCCTGGGCCTGCCGCGCAACATGGTCTACCGCCATCCCTTTCCCGGCCCGGGCTTGGGCGTGCGAATCCTGGGCGAAGTCAAAAAAGAGTTTGCCGACCTGCTGCGCCGCGCCGACGACATCTTCATCCAGGAGCTGCACAACTTTCAGGACGAGGCCACCGGCAAGAGCTGGTATGAACTGACCAGTCAAGCCTTCACCGTGTTTTTGCCGGTGAAAAGCGTGGGCGTCATGGGCGACGGCCGCACCTACGACTACGTGGTGGCCCTGCGCGCCGTGCAAACCAGCGACTTCATGACCGCCGACTGGGCCGAACTGCCCTACGCCCTGCTGAAAAAAGTGTCCAGCCGCATCATCAACGAGGTGCGCGGCATCAACCGCGTGACCTATGACGTGAGCAGTAAGCCGCCGGCGACGATTGAGTGGGAGTAGGGGT
>CAJAXU010000696.1 GCA_903948045.1 uncultured beta proteobacterium
AGCTCATGGCAGTGCGGATGTCCTCCATGTCTTTGCCGGTAAGGGCCGGCGCGGTCAGCCCGCCGCCTTGCTTGTTGAGGCCCTTGTTGTTGGACAACTCGCCGCCGAGCTTGACCGTGGTGTGCACCGCGTCGCCACGCACCGCGTCAACCGTGATGACGATCAGGCCGTCGTTGAGCAGCAGCACATCGCCGGCCTTGACCTCGCGCGGCAGGGCCTTGTAATCGAGCCCGACCGCGTCAATGTCGCCGAGCTCGACCCGGGCCGCATCCAGCACAAACTTCTGGCCCGGCTCCAGCATTACCCGCCCTTGGGCAAACTTGCCAACCCGGATCTTGGGCCCTTGCAAATCGGCCATGATGGCCACCTCGCGGCCGGCGCGTAGTGCGGCCTCGCGCACCAACCGGGCCCGGTCGATGTGGTCCTGCGCCGTGCCGTGGCTGAAATTGAGCCGCACCACATTGACGCCGGCCCGGATCATCTGCTCCAGCAGAGCTGGATCGCTGGAGGCCGGGCCCAGGGTGGCAACGATTTTGGTGGCGCGACGGGGCATGATGGAGGTCTCCTTGTAATTAAGTTCCCATTTTTACATGGAACTGGTTACAAGACCACGACAGGCTGCGGCCTGAACAGCCGCTGCTGGTGCGACCGGCTGTGGTCAAATCCTGTCCGGTGTCCGGTATTTTTTGATCATCCCATGAACCTCCCCTTGGCCGACTCTCCACTTGCCGGGTTGTTGCGCGAACGCAATAGACGGGCCCGCCTGCTGATCGTGGACGATCACCCAGTGAGTCTGAAACTGGCGCAGCTGACTTTTGCGGCTCACTTTGACGTGATCACCGCGGACAACGGGCCCACGGCCTTGGCCCTGTGCCAACAGCAGGGCCCCGACCTGGTGTTGCTGGACATCGATATGCCGGGCATGGACGGCTTTGAGGTGTGCCGCCAACTCAAGAGCAATGAAGCCACCCGTGACATTGCGGTGATTTTCCTCACCGCGCAGGCCGACGAAGCTCAGGAGACCCGGGGCCTGGGGCTGTTTGCCGTGGACTTCATTGCCAAACCGCTGCACGCGGCCGTGGCACTGGCCCGCATCAACACCCATTTGCTGGTCAAGCTGCAGGCTGACGCGATCCGCAAGCTGGTGTTTCTAGATGGCTTGTCGGGCATCTACAACCGCCAGTTTTTTGACCAGCAGCTGGTGGTTGAAATGGCGCGCTCGGTGCGCAACGGCTTGCCGCTGGCGCTGATCCTGCTTGACGTCGATTTTTTCAAACGTTTCAATGACCAGTACGGCCACCAGGCTGGCGACGATTGCCTGCGCGAGATTGCCGCCGCCCTGAAAGCCAGCCTGCGCCGGCCAGCCGACCTGGTGGCGCGTTATGGTGGCGAGGAGTTTGCCTGCATCCTGCCAGAAACCGACTTCTCTGGCGCCATGTCGATCGCCAGGCTGCTGGAGGACCGGGTGCGCAAGAAATTCATCCCCCACGCCGGCTCGGAAGTCGACGGCGTGGTCACCATCAGTTTGGGGGTAGCTGTGCGCAACGGCGCCCTCCTCAACCAGGCCGCCGATTTATTGGCAGCGGCTGACGAACAACTCTACCACGCCAAACACACCGGCCGTGGCCGTGCCTGCGGCCGATTGCTAGGTGCGCCGGCGCAGCCCTGAAGCCCGATGCTCAGGCGGCCTGGCTCACGTAAGCCTGCATGTCGCTCAGCAGGCCCAGCAAGGCCGGGCTGATCGCCGTGTATTCCGCTGCCAACGCCTCAGCCGACTGGCTTTTACTCAATTGCTCCAGCCGCAACATATTGGCCACCAGCGTGTCGCAGCCAAAAATCGGCAGGTAGCCCTTGATGCCGTGCAAACGCCGACTGGCGGCCCGAACATCACCCTGGGCCAGCTCGCGGCCGATGGCCGGCACGTCGTCAGACAGGCTGATCAAGGCGGTCTTCAGAATCATCCGCAGCGCTTCGGGCGAGCCCAGCATGCTGATGCCACGTTCGACGTCGAGCTGGCTGCCGACTGGCGCTGGATTTGAAGAGTCTGAAGGATGTGCAGTCATCTGGATTCCAATCAATAAAGCGCCGGGCTTGGGGCCCTAGGCGACTGCCCTTTGGCTGAGAATTTCAAAGGCTGGCAGCGTCTTGCCCTCCAACACCTCCAAAAAGGCGCCGCCGCCGGTCGAAATGTAGCCGATCTGCTGCTCGATGCCGTACTTGGCAATCGCCGCCAGCGTGTCGCCGCCACCGGCAATCGAGAACGCACTCGATTCGGCAATGGCCTGGGCAATGACGCGCGTGCCCTGCTCAAAGGCGGCAAATTCAAACACCCCGACCGGGCCGTTCCAGACAATCGTGCCGGCGGCCTTGAGCTGGGCCGCCAGCCGTGCTGCGGTCTGCGGCCCGATGTCCAGAATCAGGTCATCGTCGGCCACCTCGTGCGCCGCCTTGACCATGGCCGGCGCGTCCGCCGCAAAGGCCTTGGCGGTGACGACGTCGGTCGGGATCGGCACCGAGGCGCCACGTGCCGTCATCGCCGCCATCACCGCGCGCGCCTGGGGCAGCAGATCGGGCTCGGCCAGGCTTTTGCCGATCTTCAGCCCGGCGGCCAGCATGAAGGTGTTGGCAATGCCGCCGCCGACGATCAGCTGATCCACCTTGTCGGCCAGGCTCTGCAGGATGGTGAGTTTGGTCGACACCTTGGAGCCGGCCACGATGGCCACCAACGGCCGCCTGGGGCTGGCCAGCGCCAGGGTGATCGCGTCCATCTCGGCCGCCAGCAGCGGGCCGGCACAGGCCACCGGCGCAAACTGGGCGATGCCGTAGGTAGAGGCCTCGGCCCGGTGCGCCGTGCCAAAAGCGTCATGCACAAAGATGTCGCACAGGCCCGCCATCTGGCGCGCCAGCGCCTCGTTGTTCTTTTTCTCGCCGACATTGACGCGGCAATTCTCCAGCAGCACCAACTCGCCTGGCTTGACTGTGACGCCGGTGGTCCAGTTCGCCAGCAGCGGCACCGGCCGGCCCAGCAGCTCGGCCAGGCGCTGCGCCACCGGCGCCAGCGAATCAGCCGGGGTGAGCGTTCCTTCGGTCGGGCGGCCGAGGTGCGAGGTCACCATCACCGCCGCGCCGGCGTCAAGCGCCAGGCGGATGCAGGGCAGCGAGGCCCGGATGCGGGTGTCTTCAGTGATGCGGCCGTCTGCGTCCTGCGGCACATTGAGGTCGGCACGGATGAAGACGCGCTGACCAGCCACCCGGCCTTGGGCACACAGGTCGGCAAACCGAATGACTGACATGGATAGTGTCCTCCCAATGAATATTTTGCGCTGATTTTAGGGGCTAGATGGCCGCTCTACCAGCCCAGCCCGATGTGCAGCGGCAGGTACACCGCCATGCCGGCCACGATGGTGCCCAGCACCGCCTGACCGGCGCCGCGGCGCCAGAAATACCAAGCCACCCCCACCGCCACGGCGTAAATGCGGGCATCCTGCCAGGTGCTGATGAACTGGCCCTGCGTCATCAGCAGCTCAGGCACGATCACCCCGGCCAGGGCGGCGATCGGCGCGTACTGCAGGCCGCGCTGGGCCCAGCGTGGCAGCTGCCAGGGCTTGCTGGAGATGTAAAACATGGAGCGCGTCAGCACGGTGATGCCAGCCATGCAAATGATGATGAGCACGGTCCAGCCGTCGGTGACGCCGTTCATGGCACCTCCGCCCGGGCCCAGGCGGTTTTTTCCAGCTGTATGCACAGCAGCACCGCCACCGCGATCGCCACCAGGATGTTGAGCTTGAGCGGCAGCGCAAATGCCGCCATTGCGGCGACGCCAGCCACACTGGCCGACACCACCCGCAGGCGGCTGGAAGCCAGTGAACACAAAATACCCAGCAGCGCCAGGCTGCCGGCAAAGCCCAGACCCCAGCGGGTGGGGATGGCGTTGGCCAACACCACGCCCAGCACGCTGAAGCAGACCCAGCTCAGCCAGTTCACCAGGCAATTGCCGGCCAGGTAGGCCTGCTGCGCCTGCATCTGCGCCGGGTCGGTGCTGGTCTGCGGGTAGCGCTTGATGAACATGACGTAGGTCAGATCGGCCGTGAAGTAACCGCTCATCAGCCGCCGCCACAGTGGCAGGTGCATGACATAGGGCCGCAAATGGGCGCTGAACACCACAAAGCGCAGGTTGACGCAGAAGGCCGTGGCCAGAATCACCCACATCGGCGCACCGGCCAGCAGCAGCGGCACCGCCGCCAGCTGCGAGCTGCCGGCGAACACAATCAGGCTCATCAGCAGCGCCTCAAAGGTGCTCAGGCCCGACTGCACCATGGCCACGCCAGTCATCAGGCCCCAGGCCGCAATGCCGGGCGCGGCCGGCATCAGGTCCATGGCGCCAACCCGGAACGCCGGGTGCTGCGCGTGTTGGCGCAAGGCGATCATGCTGCCCCCCCTGGGGCAAAGGCGGCGCCCGGTGCCAAGGCAAAGCCGCGCAGAAACTCAGCAGCCGCCAGCCGCTTGCCACCGGGGCGCTGCAGCTGCGTGATGTTCACTATTGAGTTCATAGCAGCAACCTCAATACCCGCGGGGCCTGCAGCCAGAATCGACCCCAAAGGCCGGCCGGCTGGTGGCACGCCGGGCAGGGCCTGCGCCTGCCAGATCTTGAGCGCCTCACCCTGCAGGCTGCTGCTGGCGCCGGGCGCCGGGTTGAAGGCCAGAATGCGCCGCACGATGTGCGGCGCCGGCAACGCCCAGTCGATCCAGGCCTCCTGCTTGTCCACCTTCTGGGCGTAGGTCACCCCCTCAAGCGGCTGCGGTACGGCGGGCAGGGTGCCAGACGGCAGCTGCTGCAACGCCTGCACGATCAAATCACCCCCCAGCAACGCCAGCTTGTCGTGCAGGCTGGACGTGCTGTCGCTGGGCTCAATCGGCAGCGCCTGCGCCAGCAGCACAGCACCGGTGTCGAGCCCGGCGTCCATCTGCATGATGCTGATGCCGGTCTGCGCGTCGCCGGCCTCGATGGCGCGGTGAATCGGCGCGGCGCCGCGCCAGCGCGGCAGCAGCGCGGCGTGTATGTTCAGGCAGCCCCAGCGCGGATGGCCGACACTGCTGGGCGATTCGAGGGCGTCCAGCACCCACTGCGGCAGCAGCAGGCCGTAAGCCGCCACCACCATGGCGTCGGCCTGCGCGGCCGCAATGGCGTCGCGGGCGGCCTCGGCATCCTCCGGGTAACGGCCGTCCAGCCGCAGGCTGCGCGGCTGCGCCAGCGCCAGGCCGTGGGCCAGGGCTTGCTGCTTGACGGCGGAGGGTTGTAATTTGAGACCGCGCCCGGCGGGCCGGTCAGGCTGGGTCAGCACCAGCGCAATCTCAAAGCCGGCGGCCTGCAGCTGCGCCAGCGCCACCCGGGCAAATTCGGGCGTACCGGCAAAAATCAGCCTCAACGCTCAGCCTCGCGCTGGGCCTTGAGCATTTTGGTCTTGATGCGGTTGCGCTTGAGCGGCGACAGGTACTCGACAAACACCCGGCCCATCAGGTGGTCCATCTCGTGCTGGATGCAGTCTGCCAACAGGCCGTCGGCCTCGATCAGGCGCGACTGGCCGGCGCCATCGAGCGCGCGAACCCGCACCGCGTCAAAGCGCTGCACCCCGTCATACACGCCGGGCACCGACAGGCAGCCCTCCTCGTTGAGGTGGGTGGTCGGGCTGGTCCACACCAGCTCCGGGTTGATCAGCACCAGGGGCGCGTCACGCTCCTCCGAGACGTCGATCACGATCAAGCGCTCATGCACATCGACCTGGGTGGCGGCCAGGCCGATGCCCTTGGCGTCGTACATGGTGGCAATCATGTCGGCACACAGGGCGCGGATGCGAGCATCCACCGCCGCCACCGGCTTGGCCACGGTGTGCAGACGGGGGTCGGGGAAACAGAGAATAGGAAGTAAAGCCATGGGGGGTTTTGCGGAATATCGGTATTTTCGCCATTTTTGATGGCCCCAGCCCGGCACAGGTCGGTCAGGCGTTGCCCAATTCAGAGCCAGGGCGCAAAATGATGCGAGACTTATGCCGAGTTTTACCCACGACCATGCCGCAGCACAGGAGCTTGATATGTTGGTGACCGCCCACGCCGCCAGAGGCTCGCAGTTACTGGCCGCGCTCATCGCCGCCGTTCTGGCTGCACTTGGCGCAATGCCGCTGGCCGCCCAGACCCCGCCGGTGACGCCGCAGCAGCAGGCGGTGGCCCAGCGCACGGCCAGCGCCGGCCTGCCCCTGAATGAACTCAAGGCCGGCGCGCCTGAGCGCTACACCGTCAAGCCCGGCGACACGCTGTGGGGCCTGTCCGCCGCCTTTCTGGCCCAGCCCTGGCGCTGGCCCGAGCTGTGGGGCATGAACCTGCAAGACATCCGTAACCCCCACCTGATTTACCCCGGGCAGGTGCTGCTGCTGGAAAAGAAAGACGGCCGGGCGACGCTGCGCCTGGCCGCGCCGGTGGTCGACATCCCGGCTGACAGCCCAACCGTTCGGCTGTCGCCACGCATTCGGGTCGAGGCCACGCCCGACGCGGCCCTGCCAGCGCTCAAAAGCAGCATGATTGATGCGTTTCTGACCGATCCCGTGGTGGTCGACGACAGTTCGCTGCAAACAGCGGCGCGCATCGTGGCGGCCCAGGACAGCCGGGTGCTGCTGACCCGGGGCGACCGGGCCTATGCGCTGGGCAGCCGTGGCAGCCCGCTGCTGGACGACCCAGCCCAGCCGCAACAGGCCTTTCGGGTGCTGCGCAACGCCACCCCGCTGAAAGACCCGGTCAGTGGCGAAGTGCTGGGCTTCGAGGCGCAGTACATCGGGCGCGCGCTGCTGGTGCGTGGTGAGTCGACACAAACCAGCACCGGCGCCGACGGTAAAGCCGTGCCGGAAGTGATCCCCGCCACCATTGACATCGTGGCCGCACGCGAAGAAATCCGGGTTGGCGACCGCCTGCTGCCCGAACCAGCGCTGACCCTGCGCAGCTATGTGCCGCGCGCCCCGGGCGCTGCCATCGAGGCGCGGGTGGTCTCGGTCTACGGCAATGCCGTGGCCAACGCCGGTCAAAACCAGGTGGTGGTGATCAACCGTGGCTCGCGCGACGGGATCGAGAGCGGCCATATGCTGGCCATCCTGACCGATGGCGCACGCCTGACCGACAAGACTGACCCGGCGCGCACTGCCCTGAAATTACCGGACGAACGCAAAGGCCTGCTGATGGTGTTTCGCCCGTTTGAACGGCTGTCCTACGCCCTGGTGCTCGACGCCACCGAAGGCGTGCGGGTTGGCGACAGGCTGGTCAATCCGCGCTGAAAGCCCACCGTGGAACGCGACGAACTACAAGCCTGGCTGCGATTGACGCTGACCCCCGGCGTTGGCTTGGACAGTGCGCGCAAGCTGCTGGCAGCCTTTGGGCTGCCAGAACAGGTGTTCGGCCAAACCGCCGCCGCCCTGCGCCAGGTGGTCAGTGCGACCCAGGCCACGGCCCTGCTGGCCGAACCCGCCGGCCTGCCCGACCTGCTGGCACGCACCTGGGACTGGCTGCAGGAGGAGCGCGCGGACGGCGTCCAGGCCCAACTGGTCACCCTGGGCGACGACCGTTACCCGCCCAGCCTGCTGCAGCTGGATGACCCACCCTTGATGCTGTACCTGCTGGGCACCGGCAGTTTTGCATCAAATAAGGCGCCAAGCCTTGTCACACATGATAAGTATGCTATAAATTTAGTAGCGTTTGATGCGCAACACAGTATCGCCGTGGTTGGCAGCCGCAACCCGACGCCGCAAGGCGCAGCCAATGCGCACGACTTTGCCAAGGCCCTGGGCCAGGCTGGTGTCACCGTGGTGTCGGGCCTGGCACGCGGCGTGGATGCGGCGGCCCATGAAGGAGCGCTGCACAGCCTGCCTGCTGGGGCGGCACGCCTGGCCACGGTGGCGGTGGTCGGCACCGGGCTGGACCGGGTCTATCCGAAAAGTCATCTGGACCTTGCCCGGCGCATCAGCCGGCACGGCCTGCTGGTCAGCGAATACCCGCTGGGCACACCGCCGCTGGCGGCCAATTTTCCGCGCCGCAACCGGCTGATTGCCGGCCTGGCGCAGGGCACGCTGGTGGTGGAGGCGGCGCTGAAATCAGGCTCGCTGATCACGGCCCGACTGGCCGCCGAGCAGGGCAAAGAGGTTTTTGCTATTCCCGGCTCGATTCACTCACCGCAGGCGCGCGGCTGCCACGCCTTGATCCGGCAGGGCGCCAAGCTGGTGGAGTCGGCGGCCGACGTGCTGGAGGACATGGCGCTCGACCTGGGCTCTGGATTTGCTGCTAATTCAATAGCAGAAGAACCAAGTACAGCAAGGGCTGGCGGCCATTTTGACCCTGAAGATGCGGTCTTGGCGGCGCTGGGTTTCGACCCGGTTGGGCTGGATGCATTGGCGTCCCGCTGCGGGCTGGATGCCGCGCAACTGCAAACCCGGCTGATGCTGCTTGAGCTCGACGGGCAGGTGGCCCGCCTGCCGGGCGGCCTGTTTCAACGGCTGGACAGCGCCTGATCCGTCGAACTACGGGCAAGGTCGGATTTGGCCGCCAATTACGGGTTTTGCCCCGCCAGCAGGGCGGCTACAGTTGCGCCATGTTTGAAGTTCTTAACTACGTTTGCAACAACTACTGGCGCGGCCAGACCTGCCCTGAAATTGCCGAACTTGAGCACAAGCTCAATGCGGTCGGCTTTGACACCGACCAGGTGTCAGAGGCCCTGATCTGGCTCGGGGAACTCACCCAGGCTGCCAGCGACCACAGCCAGGCGACAGCCCCAGAGTCAGAGTCAGCCGCTGCGCCCTCGGCGTCGGCACTGACCATGGCCCCCCGGGCGACCAGTTGGCGCATCTACACCCGCACGGAGCAACACCGGCTGGGGGCTCAATGCCTGGGGTTCATCCATTTTCTGGAGTCTGCGGGTGCCTTGCCCCTGGCCATGCGCGAGTTAGTGGTGGAGCGGGCCGTCGCCGCCCGCGCCGCGCCCTTGCCGCTGAATGATCTGAAAATGATCGTGCAGATGGTCTACCGCAGCCTGGGGCACCAGCCCGGGGCGCTGATCATGGACGAGCTCAGCAGCGATCACCGCGAGCGCGTCTGCCACTGAGTCGGGCCGGCCCGGGCGGCCAACTGGCCTTACACCGTCGCGCCGGCGTTCGGGTCTTTGGGGTCGCCTTCTTTGCGGGCTGGCGCCTTGATCAGGTCTTCGCGCTTGATGCCCAGCCACATGGCAATCGCGGCGGCCACAAACACTGACGAATAGATGCCAAACAAAATACCAATCGTCAGCGCCAGGGCAAAGTAGTGCAGTGTGGCGCCACCGAACAACAGCATCGACAACACCATCAACTGGGTGGAACCGTGCGTGATGATGGTGCGGCTGATGGTGGAGGTGATGGCGTTGTCAATGATCTCAACCGTGGTCATCTTGCGGTAACGGCGGAAATTTTCCCGGATCCGGTCAAAGATCACCACCGACTCATTGACCGAATACCCCAGCACCGCCAGCACGGCGGCCAGCACCGGGAGCGAGAACTCCCACTGAAAAAACGCAAAAAAGCCCAAGATGATGAT
>CAJAXU010000697.1 GCA_903948045.1 uncultured beta proteobacterium
CGCTGGCTGGCGGCGCTGACCTCGGCTTGCAGCACGCCCGGCACGGCCCGTAGCGCATCCTCCACCGTCAGGGCGCAGGCCGCGCAATGCATGCCCTCGATCACCACGCTCGACTCCCAGCCCGATGCCGGCCCAGGCGCCGGCCGGCTGAAGGCCGACCATTCCTGAGGATCATCCAGAATGCGCAGGTCTTCAGCCGGACCAACAGCAGCAGCAGCAGCAACCGCAGGGCCACTCGGGTGCAATCGGTCGATGGCAGGCATGACGGGATTGACTGGAGACATGGTGAGCAAGCGTACCGGGTCGGTTCTCAGGCTTACTTGACGAAGATCAAGATGAACCGAGGTTGCGCAGCCTAAGCTCCAACTTTCAAAAGTACCGGAGACTTCACCATGTATCAGAAAATTCTTGTCGCCACCGATGGCTCGACCCTCTCCAAGAAGGCCGTCACCCACGCCATTGCGCTGGCCGCACTCGCCAATGCGGAACTGGTGGTGCTCAAGGTCGTGGCACGCTACCCGCAAAGCTATTTCGAGGGTGGCCTGGCGCTTCAGGCCGCTGAGGTCAGCCGGGTAGAGAAGCAGTGGGCCGACGCTGCGCAGGTGGTGGTTGACGCTGTCAAAAAAACTGCCGAAACCAAGGGTGTCAAGGCCCGTGCCATCACCGTCAAGTCAGACCTGGTGTCGGACGCCATCATTGCTGCTGCGAAAAAACAGAAATGTGACTTGATCGTCATGGCCTCACATGGCCGCCGTGGCGTCAAACGACTGCTTCTAGGCAGCGAGACCCAACAGGTGCTGACGCACTCGCATGTCCCCGTCTTGGTGCTGCGCTAGCGCCACCACCGCACTTACTGCTCGTCCGCAAAGCGCTGGCGTATCGCCAGCACGTCATCCCATTGGCTGAGCAGGGCGGCAACGCAGTCTGGGTCGAAGCTGGTTCCGGCGCCAGCCTGGATGTGCGCCACGGCATGATCCAGCGCCCAGGCGCTTTTGTAGGGTCGCGGCGATGTCAGTGCATCGAACACATCGGCAACCGCCACAATCCGGCTGAAAACCGGGATCTCCAGCCCCTGGAGGCCCCTGGGGTAACCACTGCCGTCAAATTTTTCGTGGTGCGTCCAGGCGATGACAGCGCCAGCCTGCAGCACCCGGGACAGGCTGCCGTCCAGGATCTGATGGCCGAACTCGGCGTGCTTTTTCATGATGTGCAGCTCATCGGGACCGAGACGACCAGGCTTGAGCAAGATGGCGTCCGGAATACCGACCTTGCCCACATCGTGCAGCGGCGCCGCGAGCAGCAGCAACTCTTGGTCCGCCAATGGCAGGCCCATACCCCGCGCGATCAGGGCCGCGTAATGCGCCATGCGAAGAATGTGTGCACCCGTTTCGGGGTCGCGGTATTCTGCGGCCTTTGACAGGCGGACCACCGTCTCCCGCTCCCGCTCAAGGATCTCGGCCGTGGCCTTGCGAACCTCATCAGCCAGCCAGGCGGCCCGATCCGCCAGCTGGCGGCGGCTCTCGCTCAGCGCCAGCATGTTTTTCACCCGCGCCAAGAACTCGATGCGGTCAATCGGCTTGGTCAGAAAATCGGTGGCACCGGCGTCCAGCGCCTCGTACAGCACTTTTTTCTGCTCGTTGGTGGTGATCATCAGAATCGGAACCGCCTGCTTGCCGGGCGACTGGCGCAGACGTTGAATGAATTCGATGCCGTCCAGCCCTGGCATCATGTAATCCACGATCACCAGATGAACCTCTTGGGCCTGCGCCCAGGCCAAACCGGCCAGTGGATCCAGGAAGGTGACCGGCTCACACCCCCCCAGTTTCTTGATCAAGGTGTCAAAAAGAACCAGGTTGATCTCGGAATCGTCAACGATCAGCACCTTGGGCGTCATGATGTGCCCCCCATTGCCGCGGTACGCCCCGTGCGGGCCAAGGCAGCCAGCAGGCTCGTGACGTCACGCGTGAGGGCGTCCACCAGGTCTTCGACGCCAGCGTGTTCGTTGTTCGCTGCCAGCAGCTCGAGACGCCGCGCCCATTCGATCGGTGGGGTGGCGCCGAACATGCCCAGGATGCCCTTGAGCGCGTGGGCCGTATGCAACACGGGTTGGAGGTCACGATCGGCGATGGCCTGATGCATTTTGTCAAGATCGATTGGCCACTGCGCAACAAAGGTGTCGGTGATGATGTCCACCACATCCTGGTCGACCTGCTCGAGCGCAGCCTCATAGTCAAAGCCGGTCAGTTCTGGTTGGCGGTGCACCGGCTCGGCGCGGGCGGCAGCCACTGGTTGCGGCGCCTGCAGGCGCGCGCGCGGTGCATGGCGTCCCAGCATTGCCTGCAGATGGGCTGTGTCGATGGGCATGGCGATGTAGTCATCCATGCCAGCAGCCAGACACATGTCCCGGTCGCCACGCGCCGCCCCGGCGGTCATGGCCACAATGGGCGTGCGCGTTCCCTGCTCGGTCGCTCGAAACCGGCGGGTCGCCTCCAGGCCGTCCACCACCGGCACCATCACATCCATCAACACCAAGTCAAAACGACCTTGCGCCAGACGCTCCAAGGCCTGCTGGCCGTCCACGGCCAGCGTCACTTGATGGCCCCAACGTCGCAACAAGGTAATGGCAAGCTTCTGATTGACCACCTGGTCCTCGACCAACAGCACCTCCAGCCCAACCTGAGGGAAAGCGCTGACACCAACCGGGCCGTTGCCCGAGCCACCCGGGCTGTTGCCCAGCGCCGCCGTGGTGGCCACCCGAAGCACCACCTGTAACAGCTCATCCGGAATGAACGGCTGGCTGAGGTGGGCGGCAAAGCCATCATCCGCCATGGTTCTGGCATGGCCAACGCCATCGTCTGATGTCAGCAACACCAGGGGAACCCCAGCACACTGAGGCAGTTGCTGCATGCGCTGGGTCGCACTCGGGCCCTGCGCTGCCGGGCTGGCGGCATCCATCAGGATCAGGTCAAAAACCGGGCCTTGCTGGGGCTGCGCCCGCAGCAGCGTCAACGCGGCCTCGGTCGAAACCGCCTCCTGCGCTAGGGCACCAGCGCCAGTCAACACCCGCAGAATCGCCTGTCGGCTGGCGCCGTGGGCTGCCACGACAAGAACGCGCAAGCCCACCAGCGCGCTTGGATCAAATGGCTTGGGCGCGCCCCGGCGATCACGTTCGAGCACCACAGAAAAATGAAATTGACTGCCTGTGCCGACTTCACTGGCGACCCTGATCTGGCCCCCGAGGGCCTCCACCAGACGAGCAGAGATAGTGAGGCCTAGCCCAACCCCACCATAGCGGCGGGTGATGGAGCCGTCTTCTTGCGAGAACGGGTCAAAAATCGAATGCAACTTGGCCGCTGGAATGCCAATGCCGGTGTCATGGACCGTGAATTGAACCTCCTGCCGCCGATCATTGCCGGTGACCGACGCCAGACGCAACACGACTTCCCCCGCGTGCGTGAATTTGATCGCATTCCCGATCAGATTGTTCAGCACCTGCGCCAGCCGGCCAGGGTCGCCCAGAACGGCCTGGGGCATGTTGGTGTCGAGCTCACACACCAGCGCCAATCCCTTGGCACGAGCCGCCGGGGCCAGCCGTTTGACCGCATCGCCAACGACCACGCCCAGATTGAACGGAACTTTTTCAGGCTGGATATGGCCCGACTCGATCCTGGAAAACTCCAGGATATCGTTGATGACCTTGAGCAAGGACTCGGACGAGGTCTTGACCATCGTCAGGTATTCGCGCTGCTCCTCGTCCAGCGCGGTCGCCAGCGCCAGCTCGGTCATGCCGATGACCCCATTCATTGGGGTCCGAATTTCATGGCTCATGTTGGCCAAAAAATCCGCCTTTGCCCGCTGGGCCCTTTCAGCAAGCTCGTTGGCCTGGCGCAATTCCTGCCGCAGTCCCGCCTCTCGGTCATGGGCCAGCACCCGATGCTGCTGCGCTGCCTGCTCACTGGCAGCGTAAGCCGCGTCCACTTCCGCCAAGAAACCGGGCAGGCCAGCCAGCACCCGCCCCGCAGCCGGCCCCAGCGCACCGGTCAGCGCCTGGGCCTCCAGTGCTTGGAGCACAGTCGTCAGTTCCGGCGGGGCCGCACCAAACGCGGCCTGCAGTTGATCGGCAAGCAATGGGTTCATTGGCAGCAGTTTAGCTGGGGGTGCCGTAGTGTTGCCGCAACAGGTTCTTTTGCACCTTACCCATGGCGTTGCGCGGCAGCGCCTCCACCAGCAAGCACTGTTTGGGCACTTTGAAATTGGCCAGCTGGGTCTTCAGGCTGGCAAGAATCGCCGCTGGATCGGGCACCGCACCCGCTTTGGCGATGACCAGCGCCAAGCCCACCTCACCGAAATCAGCATGCGGCACGCCGATCACGGCACTTTCGGCCACACCGGCCAACTCGTTGATGCACGCCTCAATTTCAGCCGGGTAGACGTTGTAGCCGCCACTGATGATGAGGTCCTTGCTGCGCCCGACAATCGTGACGTAGCCCGCGGCGTCAATGCGCCCGACGTCGCCCGTCTTGAAAAAACCGTCCGCACTGAACTCTTCCGCCGTTTTCTCCGGCATGCGCCAGTAGCCCTTGAAGACATTCGGCCCGGCCACCTCGATCCCGCCGATGTCGCCCACGGCAACGTGCTGGCCCTGCTCGTCCACCACGCGCAGGCGCACCCCGGGCAGCGGACGCCCCACCGTGCCACCCCGACGTGCGCCGTCGCTGGCGAGGTAAGGGTTGGAGGTGAGCATGACGGTCTCACTCATGCCGTAGCGCTCCAGAATGGTGTGGCCGGTACGGCGCTGCCAGTCGGCAAAGGTCTCGATCAGCAGTGGCGCCGAGCCGGCGATGAACAGGCGCATGCCGCGTGCCACCTCGGCGTTGAGGCCGGGCTCGGCCAGCAGGCGCACATACAGGGTGGGCACCCCCATGAAGACGGTGGCGCGCGGCATGGCGGCCAGCACCTGGCGCGGGTCGAATTTGGCCAGCCAGATCATCTTGCTGCCATTGAGCAGGGCCGCATGGATGGCCACAAACAGCCCATGCACATGAAAAATTGGCAGGGCATGGATCAGCACGTCGCCGCCTTCGGCCGCGCTGCGCCAGCCCCAGCTGGTCTTGAGCACCTGCGCGTTGCTCAGCAGGTTGCCGTGCGTCAGCATCGCGCCCTTGCTGCGCCCCGTGGTGCCACTGGTGTAGAGGATGGCGGCCAGATCGTCCGGCGCGCGCGGCACCACGGCCTGCTGGTCAGCGCAGTGGGCGGCGCGCGTCAGCAGCGAACCGGTGCGGTCCTCATTCAGGGTGAACACATGGCGCGTGCCAGCCTGAAAGGCCAACTTGCTGACCCAACCGAAATTGGCGCCGGTACAGACCACCACTGCGGGCTCCGCATTCCCGATGAAATACGCCATTTCAGCGCTCTGGTAAGCCGTGTTGAGCGGCAGAAACACCAGTCCGGCGCGCAGCGTCGCCAGGTAAAGCAGCATGGCCTCAACCGACTTTTCCACCTGCACGGCCACCCGCGCTCCCTCGGGCAGTTGCAACGAGCTTAGCAAATTAGCCAACATGGCACTGGCGCGGTCCAGGTCGCGCCAGCTGTAATGCAGGCCGTGGTCGGTTTCAACAGCAATGCTGTCCAGATCGTCCGGGAAAGCCGCACGCAGGGCGGCGTACAGGTTACCCGTGGCCGGGCGTTGGGATAGGTGAGCTGTGGTCATGGCACTGTTGGAGGGTAACGGGGCAGGTCAGAATCCGGCTGGCGCCGAACGACGCTTGGGATCACATCAAAAAGCGGGCTTTCGTTTGTCCAGAAAGGCGAGAACGCCCTCCCGGTGCTCGGCACTGGCAGCGTAGGCAAATGGGTCGGCTTGCCGACTTGCTTCATTATTCATAGCAATAACGTCAATATCCACGGGGCCTAGAGCCGGATTTGGCATCAAAGCTCGAAGCGTTTGCTTGTTGAGCCGAGCCGCCTGTGGCGCCAGCGCCACCACCCGCTGCACAGTCGCTTCGGCCTCGGTGCCCAGCGCATCGTCGGTCAGCACCCGGTTCAGAAAGCCGCGGATCAGCAGCTCTGGCGCGCCCAGCACCGCAGCCTCCAGCAACATTTCGCGCACGGTCGGGGCGCCGATTTCGCGAGCCAGCAACGCCGCCTCGCGCGGCGCCATCGGGAACCCCAGGCGGGCAATCGGTGCGCCAAAGCGGGCACTGGCCGCGGCCAGCCGCACATCGCAGCAACTGGCAATCTCCAGGCCGGCGCCCATGCAGTTGCCGGCAATTTGCGCCACCACCGGTACGTCGCAATCGAGCATGGCCTGCAACGCCGGCCAGACCTCGCCCTCATGAAACTGGCGCAGGCTGGCGACTTCAAAACGGAAATCAGGATATTCGGAAATGTCGCCACCGGCGCAAAAATGCGCGCCCTCCCCGCTCACCAAAACGCATCGCAGGTCATCTTGATGCGCCAGATCGACAAAAACACGGCGCAAGTCGCGCCACATCTGGCGCGTCATCGCATTAAAGCGCGCTGGATGGTGCAACGTCACGCGCGCCACACCGCCCTGCTGCGTAAGACCAATGCCGGCCCGCATGCCCGGACCCAGCTCTAGTCGAGCTTGGCGCCAGAAGCCTTGACCACCGTCGCCCAGCGCTTGATCTCGGCGCTGACAAAGCCGCCGAATTGCGCCGGTGACAAATTCCCAAAATCGGCACCATTGCTGGCCCAGATGGCTTTGAGCTCATCGGTCGCAGCAGCCCGCCGCATTTCCTCGACGATGCGCGCCTGCACATCGGATGGCGTGCCTTTAGGCGCCCACAAGCCATACCAGGTGGTGACGGTGTAGTCCGGCAGACCCAGCTCGGCCGCGCAGGGCACGTCCGGAAAGGCCGGGTTGCGCTTGACGCCGGACACCATCAAGGCCTTGATGCGCCCGCCTTTGATGTGGCCGGCCGACGAGCCCAAACCGTCGAACATCATGTCCACCTGCCCGCTGATCAGGTCACGTAGGGCCGGGCCGGCGCCGGTGTAGGGAATATGCGTGATGAAGGTGCCAGTCTGCTGCTTGAACAGCTCTCCCGCCAGGTGGTGCGAGGTGCCGGTGCCGGCCGAGCCGTAATTCAGGCGGCCCGGGCTGGCCTTGACCTGCGCCACAAAAGCCTTGAAATCACCGGTGACGCTTTTGGGATTGACCACCAACACCTGAGGCACATTGGCCATCAGCGCCAGGGGCACGAAGTCTTTTTCGATGTCGTAGTCGAGCTTGGGGTACATCGAGGGCGCAATCGCATGGTGCACCGCGCCCATGAACAAGGTGTAGCCGTCAGGCGCTGCCTTGGCGGCCACACCGGCGCCGAGCGTGCCACCGGCGCCGCCGCGGTTGTCGATCACCATGGTCTTGCCGGTCTGCTTGGCAAACTGGGCTGACAGTGGCCGTGCGAAAGTATCGGTGCCGCCTCCAGCCGGGAATGGCACCACCAGATTCACCGGCTTGGTCGGCCAGGTCGTTTGCGTGCGCCCCGCCAAGGGCAGTGCCAGGACGCCGGCCGCCGCGGCCAGACGCAACACCTGACGGCGATTGGCTGCTAATTGTGATTGATCAAACATGATTGTCTCCTATTGTTATGATGACAATAGCTATAACTTTTATAGCATATAACCCAATATCCACGGGGCCTGGAGGCCATTTCTATACCTTATTGCCGGCGATGCCCAGCCCACCACCAGAGGCCGGCGCCGCCCACGATCATGGGCACGCACAGCCACTGGCCCATGCTCATGCCCAGCGAGAGCACGCCCAGATGGGCATCGGGTTCGCGGAAGAATTCCGCCACGAAGCGGAACACGCCATAGCCCAACAAAAACACCGCCGCCACCTGGCCCCTGGCGCGTGGCTTGCGGGCATAAAACCACAGCATCACAAACAACAGCAGCCCTTCGAGCAAGAACTGATAAATCTGTGACGGGTGACGCGGTAGCTCGCCTGCCCCACGAAACACCATGCCCCAGGGCAGGTCCGGGCTGCTTAGCCGGCCCCAGAGCTCACCGTTAATGAAGTTGCCGGCCCGCCCCGCCGCCAGCCCGGTGGGCACACAGGGCGCCACAAAATCGGCCACCTGCAGCCAGGGTTTAGCGCGCGAGCGCGCGAACCAGATCATGGCCGCGATCACGCCCAGCATGCCGCCGTGAAAACTCATGCCACCCTGCCAGACTGCCAGCACCTCCAGCGGGTGCGCCAGGTAGTAGGCTGGTTTGTAAAACAGGCAATAACCCAGCCGCCCACCAGCCACCACCCCCATGACGCCCAGGAACAGAATGTCCTCCACGTCCTGCCGCGACCAGGCCTGCGGCCCAGTCAGCGAGGCAAACGGCTCGTGGCGCAAACGCCGCAGGCCCAGGGCCATGAAGAGGCCAAAGGCCGCCAGATAGGTCAGGCCATACCAGTGCACAGCCAGCGGTCCCAGCTGGAGCGCGACCGGATCGATGGAGGGGTGCAACAACATGACACTATTGTGCCTGCGTTCGCGGTCGCCTCGGGCTCGTGTGCGGGTCGACCTGCAGGGCTAAAATCCGGCCACCTCAACCGTCCGACCCCATCCAGCCATGAGCGACTCCAAAGTTATCCCGGTGCATGCCATCAACTCTCGCAGCAAAAACATCACCGAGGGCAAGTCCCGCGCGCCGAACCGCTCCATGTACTACGCCATGGGTTATGAGGCCGACGACTTCAAGAAACCCATGGTCGGTGTGGCCAATGGCCACAGCACCATCACGCCTTGCAACTCGGGCCTGCAAAAGCTGGCCGACGCGGCGATTGCCGGCATCGAAGAGGCCGGCGGCAACGCCCAGGTGTTCGGAACGCCAACCATTTCGGACGGCATGGCCATGGGCACCGAGGGAATGAAGTACTCGCTGGTCAGCCGCGAAGTGATCTCGGATTGCATCGAGACCTGTGTGCAGGGCCAGTGGATGGACGGCGTGGTGGTGGTGGGCGGCTGTGACAAGAACATGCCTGGCGGCCTGATGGGCATGCTGCGCGCCAATGTGCCGGCCATTTATGTCTACGGCGGCACCATTCTGCCGGGGCACTACCAGGGCCGGGACCTCAACATCGTCAGCGTCTTTGAGGCTGTGGGAGAAAACGCAGCAGGCCGGCTTAGCGACGCTGACCTGCTGGAGATTGAACACCGCGCCATCCCGGGCACCGGCTCCTGCGGCGGCATGTACACCGCCAACACCATGTCATCGGCCTTTGAGGCGCTGGGCATCTCGCTGCCCTACTCCAGCACCATGGCCAACCCGCATGACGAGAAATTGAACTCGGCCCGCGAGTCGGCCAAAGTACTGGTGGAAGCCATCAAGAAAGACATCAAACCGCGAGACATCGTGACGCGTGAGGCCATTGAAAACGCGGTGGCTGTGATCATGGCCACCGGCGGCTCCACCAACGCCGTGCTGCACTTTTTGGCCATCGCGCATGCCGCCGAGGTCGAATGGACGATTGACGACTTTGAGCGTGTGCGCGTCAAAACCCCGGTGCTGTGCGATCTCAAACCCAGCGGCAAATACCTGGCGGTGGACCTGCACCGCGCCGGCGGCATCCCGCAGGTGATGAAAACCCTGTTGGTAGCCGGCCTGCTGCACGGCGACTGCCTGACCATCACCGGCCAGACCATTGCCGAGGTGCTCAAAGACATTCCCGATGCGCCGCGCGCCGACCAGGACGTGATACGACCCATCAGCAACCCGATGTACGCGCAAGGGCACTTGGCCATCCTCAAGGGCAACCTGTCGCCCGAGGGCAGTGTCGCCAAGATCACCGGCCTGAAGAAACCGGTCATGACCGGCCCGGCGCGCGTGTTCGACGACGAGCAATCGGCGCTGGCCGCCATCCTGGCCAACAAGATCGTGCCGGGGGATGTTATGGTGTTGCGCTACCTAGGCCCCAAGGGCGGCCCGGGCATGCCAGAAATGCTGGCGCCTACGGGTGCACTGGTGGGCCAGGGCCTGGGCGAGTCGGTTGGTCTGATCACCGACGGGCGCTTTTCCGGCGGCACCTGGGGCATGGTGGTGGGCCACGTGGCCCCCGAGGCGGCCGGGGGCGGCACGATTGCATTCATTCAGGAAGGTGACTCGATCACCATTGACTCACACCAGTTGCTGTTGCAGCTCAATGTCAGCGACGAGATCATTGCCCACCGTCGGGCGGCTTGGACAGCACCCGCGCCACGCTACACACGCGGTGTACAGGCCAAGTTTGCCTTCAACGCGTCCACCGCCAGCAAAGGTGCCGTGCTGGACAACTACTGAACCGTTGCACCAAAACCAGGCCGTGCCTGGGCGCGCTGGCGCGCGCCTAGCCGACCTTGTTGAGCCAAATGCCGGTCGATGCGCGCCTGCTGCCGCGCCCTCTCCAGCCTGATGACGCGCCTTCGGGTGTAACCAGAAGCGTCGGCCCAGGCCCACCAGAGCATGGCCATACCGAACGGGGCCAACACCAGCCACCAGGACCAAGACGCCACCAAGCCCCAGGTGAGC
>CAJAXU010000698.1 GCA_903948045.1 uncultured beta proteobacterium
ATGCTGCACCAGGGCACCGACGTGGTGCCGGTGGAGTTTGTGGCGGTCAAGCGGGCAAGGCATGAGCTGCCCGGCCACCAGCCGCTGCTGCTGGCCAATGCGGTGGCTCAAGCGCAGGCGCTGATGCTGGGCAAGGCCGATGCGGGTGGCCACAAACACTTCACCGGCAACCGGCCCAGCACTTTCTTGCTGCTCGAGGACCTGACCCCAGCCAGCCTGGGCGCGCTGATTGCGTTGCAGGAGCACCGGGTTTTTGTCAGCGGCAGCCTGTGGGGCATCAACAGCTTTGACCAGTGGGGCGTAGAGCTGGGCAAGGTGCTGGCGCGTGATGTCGAGGCCCGCCTGGCATCGGGAGACGAGGCCGGGCTGGACGGCTCCACCGCCGGCCTGTTGCGACGGCTGCGGGCTCTGTGAAATAAGCGGCGCGAGTGACCATGCACACGACGATATGTGAGCACCATCGAGCAGGGGTAGCCTGACTAGGCGGAGGAGGGCATCAAGGCCATGAAGTAAGGCGTTGCATGTCACGGACTTTGCTGCTAAAGTGACATGTCACAACGCAAAGGGCGCCGTCATGGTGGCAACGATCAACGAGCGAGCCGCCAAGCGGCGCAAGGCTTTGCGGGCTGCCGGCCTAAGGCCGGTTCAAATCTGGGTGCCAGACACCCGCTTGCCGCATTTTTCGGCAGAGTGCCAACGTCAGTCCGAGCTGGCGTCTGAAGCCGACCTCGCCGATGCAGAACTGATGCAGTACCTAGACGAGGCCCTGGCCGACGTTGATGGCTGAATTGCATGAACAGAGGCGACTTCGTGACAGTTGCGATGCCGGGTGACTTTGGCAAGCCTAGGCCCGCCTTGGTGATCCAGTCTGACCTGTTTCCAGCGCATGGGACGGTGATGGTGTTGCTGGTTTCGAGTCTCTTGATTGAGGCACCCCTGATTCGGGTCAGTGTTGCACCCGACGAAGGCAACGGCCTCAAAAAGCCATCGCAGGTGATGGTGGACAAAATCATGACCGTCAAACGCGAACGACTTGGACCTGTCTTTGGCGTAGCAGGTGCTGCCGCGATGCTTGAAGTCGAGCGTAATCTGGCGGTGTTTCTGGGCATCGCCAAATAGCAGTTTGTCCGCTGCTGCTAAGCCAACCCCATCGAGCGGCACCATAAAAAAAGCCCTGCAGACTTGACGCCTGCAGGGCTTTTTTGGGGGTGAGGCAGATTACATGCCCATGTCGCCCATGCCGCCCATGCCACCCATGCCGCCGCCCATACCGCCACCCATGCCGCCGCCGGCTGGTTCGTCTTTCGGTGCCTCAGCCACCATGCATTCGGTGGTGAGCATCAGGGACGAGACCGACGCTGCGTTTTGCAGTGCGGTGCGGGTCACTTTGGTTGGGTCCAGGATACCCATTTCGATCATGTCGCCATAGGTGTCGTTGGCGGCGTTGAAGCCGTAGTTGCCCGAACCAGCCAACACCGCGTTGACCACCACCGAGGCTTCGCCGCCGGCGTTGTACACGATCTCGCGCAGGGGGGCTTCAATGGCGCGCATCACCAGTTTGATGCCAGCGTCTTGGTCGGCGTTGTCACCCTTGACAGTGCCAGCCGCTTGCTTGGCGCGCAGCAGTGCCACGCCGCCACCAGCCACGATGCCTTCTTCCACAGCAGCACGGGTAGCGTGCAGGGCGTCTTCAACGCGGGCTTTCTTTTCCTTCATTTCGACTTCGGTGGCAGCGCCAACCTTGATCACGGCAACACCGCCGGCCAGCTTGGCCACGCGCTCTTGCAGCTTTTC
>CAJAXU010000699.1 GCA_903948045.1 uncultured beta proteobacterium
CCACGGGGGCTAGAGGCCAATTTCTTTAGAATATGTCACTCTCACGCTAAGCCGTCGGCGCAGTCCCTTACTCACAACGCAACTCCATGAAAAAACTCAAAGTCACCATCCAACTGGAAATGTCAGTCCCTGACGATTGGGAGGTGGTCGGCACCTCTGAGGGCACGCCGGTGCTAAAGCTACCGCACGGCCAATACCTTGATCTGGCGATAGAGCCTCTGTTTGCCAGCGACCCGGAAGACGCCTGGGCCAGCGCCGATAACGAGGACGCGCTGAACGATGTGCTGGACCTGATCGACAGCGAAGAGGTGAGCTACGAGTTCGTGACGCACTGAGGTACCGGGGGTAAACCCCGGGTTGACCGGCTTCACATATGGCATTTATAGTGCCATTACCCTGGAGCCAGCATGACACCCACCCAATCCACCGTACTGCCACCCTCCCCGCCCCTGTCACTGAGGGGCACGGCATGATGGTCGGCGCCTGGTGGGCATGGCCGCTGGCGCTGGCTTTGTACTTGGTATTCCGCGCCTGGTATGACAACTGGCGCGGGCCGCTCAGCCAGGCTGAGATCGAGGCCTTTCTGGCCGAGACGGCCAAGACCAAAATGGGTGAAACCACAGAAAGAGCGGTAATCCGCGCCTTTTTGGAAGCAGATGATGGCAAAGAGTTCATCATGAGCAACCTGGTGCGGGTGCACCCGCATGAGGTGCCGCACCCAGCCACCGGCACACCGACCCCGGGTCTGACGCTGCTGCAGGACTATGGCCGGCGCTTCGTCAAGGTGCTGCTGGGCCATGGCGGCCACCCGATGCTGGTGATGCGCAAGGTGGGCGGCTATGTGGATGCCTGGGCCACCCCGCCAGACCCGGGCTGGCACGTGGTGGGCGCCATGCGTTACCGCAGCCGACGCGACATGATGAAGCTCGCCATCAACCCGTCCTTGCGCGAGGTACACCCGCTCAAGACGGCAGGCACGGCCATGACCTTTTCTTTCCCGGCGCAGGTGGTGATGAGCTTCGCGCTGCGACCGCGCACCTGGGTGGCCCTGGTGCTGGCCCTGCTGGCGGCGCTGGTGCACCTGGGCAGCTTGCTGGCGCTGCTGGCCCGGTAAGCCACCGCCATAACGCCCAAGGCCTGCCTGCCATGATCACCCTCTACGACTGCGCCACCGCGCCCAGCCCGCGCCGCGCCCGTATCCTGCTGGCCGAAAAAGGCGTGCCGCACGCCACGGTGCAGGTCGACCTGGCCAATGGCGAGCAACTGGGCGAGGCTTACCGCGCCATCAACCCCAAGTGCACCGTGCCGGCGCTGCAACTGGAAGACCGCACGCTGCTGACTGACAACGCCGCCATCGCTGCCTACCTGGAGGCCCGTTTCCCCAACCCGCCGTTGTTGGGCAGCACGCCGCTGGCGGCGGCGCAAATTGCCAGCTGGCACTGGCGGGCCGAGTTTGAAGGCCTGATGGCCATTGCCGAGGCGCTGCGCAACAGCTCACCCGCCATGGTCAACCGCGCCCTGCCCGGCCCGGTGGCCTATGCCCAAATTCCCGCCTTGGCCGAGCGCGGCCTGGCCCGGCTGCGCCAGTTTTTTGACGAACTCGACGCCCACTTGGCTGGCCGCGACACCATTGCTGATAGCGGCTTCAGCATCGCCGACATCACCGCCGTGGTGGCGGTAGACTTCGCGCGCGTGGTCCGGGTGCGACCTGGCGAACAACATGTCCACCTGCGGCGCTGGCGCGAGGCCATGGCGCTGCGCTCGGCGATGCAATAACCGCCGATGGCTACAAAGGAGATTCAAGGATGATCAAGCGATTGGCTTTGGCAGCAGTGGCCCTGGCCGTACTAGGGGCTGCAGGTTTTTATGCCATCGGTGGGCGCACCGGAGCGCTGCTGCTGTACGTCAAATACCTGATGCGCCAAGAATACGCCTCGAGCCGCGAAGTCACTTGGCAGCAAGGTCCGGCCGCTGCCGGCGTCGGCTCCGCCGCCCGGCCGCCCAATGTGGTGCTGATCGTGGCCGACGATCTGGGCTTTAACGACATCACGCACTATGGCGGCGGCATTGCCGGTGGCAAGGTGCCCACGCCCCACATCGACAGCATTGCCAGTGGCGGCGTGAATTTCCGCAACGGCTACTCGGGCAATGCCACCTGCGCGCCGTCGCGGGCGGCCATGATGACCGGGCGCTACCCGACACGCTTCGGGTTTGAATTCACGCCGACACCCAAACAGTTCATGAAGGCGATCACCGGCATGGCCACCACGGGGCAACTGCGCCCGCCCATTTACCACGTGGAGCGCGAAGCCAACCTCATCCCCTATGAGGACATGGGCCTGCCCACCACCGAGATCACCATCGCCAAATTGCTGCAGGGCGCTGGTTACCACACCGTGCAGGTGGGCAAGTGGCATCTGGGCGACAGCCCGCAGTTCAGGCCCTACTCGCATGGCTTTAACGAGTCGCTGTCGCACCTGCACGCCGCCTCCATGTTCCTGCCGCCCAAGCACCCCAACGTGGTTAACGCCGTCCAGGACTTCGACCCGATCGACAAGTTTCTCTGGGCGGCTGAGCCCTGGGTGGTGCGCTTCAAGGACCAGGAGCCGTTCCAGCCGCCCAAGTACATGACCGACTACCTCACCGACGAGGCGGTCAAGGTGGTGGCCGCCAACAAGCATCGGCCATTTTTCATGTACCTGGCCTACAACGCGCCGCACACCCCGCTGCAAGCCACGCGAGAAGACTACGACGCGCTCAGCTTCATTCCCGACCACACCATGCGGGTGTATGCCGCCATGATCCGCTCGCTGGACCGCAACATCGGGCGCGTGTTGCAGTCGCTCAAGGACCAGGGCCTCGACGACAACACGCTGGTCATTTTCACCAGCGACAACGGCGGTGCGCACTACATCGGGCTGGACGGCTTGAATTCCCCTTACCGGGGTTGGAAGGCCACTTTTTTTGAAGGCGGCATCCACGTGCCGTTCTTCATGCGCTGGCCAGGCGTCATCCCGAAAGGCAGCACGGTGCAGGCTCCGGTCAGCCACTTCGACATCTTTGCCACAGCCGCGGCGGCCGCAGGTCAACAAGTGCCGGCCGACCGGCCGATAGACGGCGTCAACCTGTTGCCCTTCATCACCAAGGGCTCGACCGCTCGCCCGCACGATACTCTGTTCTGGCGTACCGACACGTACCGCGTGGTCCGCCAGGGTGACTGGAAGCTGCAGGTGAGCGATCGCCCCAAAAAGACCTGGCTCTACGATCTGGCCGCCGACCCTACCGAGAAAGTCAACCTCTCACTCAAGGAGCCCGAACGTTTGGCCGCCCTGAAAATCCAGCTGGACAAATGGGACAAGGCGCAACGCAAGCCGCTCTGGCCCTCGCTCGGTGAGGGCGCCATCCCGATCGACAAGACCATGAAGCAGACGGCGGCAGTGGATGATGAGCACATCTACTATGCCAACTGAGACCCGGTCTACGGCCGGCTTCGGGGCCAACAAGAGCGGACAAGCACAGCAGCGGCGCCAATGACAGACGCCGTTGCCCCCAAATCAGACGGACGCATCAATCGCAGCGTCGTCACGCGCAAAAAAATCGTCACCGCGCTGACAGCGTTAGTCTATGAAGGGCATTTGACGCCGACCGCAGAACAAGTGGCGCAACGCGCCGAGGTCGGCCTGCGCACGGTGTTCCGCCATTTTGACGACATGGACTCCCTGTACCGGGAGATCAGCCTTGACTTGGAGACCCAGGTGGCGCCACTGCTGCATGTTCGGCTCAAGGCGCCGACCTGGAAGGAACGCGTGCTGGAAAGCATTGATCTGCGCATTGAAATCTACGACCGGGTCGCGTCTCACCATTTGGCGGCACAGGTGCACCGACATCAGTCGCCCTACCTGGCGCAGAACCTCTTGGACACCGCCAAACTCCAGCGCGACCGGCTGCAGCGGCTCATGCCAACCGATGCAAAAAAACATTCGCGTCTGCTCGAAGCGCTTGACTTGGTCATGAGCCTGGACGCCTGGACCAGGTTGCGCCGTGAACAAAGACTTTCCACCGCCGATGCCCGCAGGGTGGTACGGCTGGCGGTAACCGCCCTGTTGTCAGGCGCAGCGCCCGCCTAAATCGGCCCAGTGATATTGGGCTGCATCAGGACTCACCAAGGCCTTGATCTTCGGGCTCATTCACGCCCGCTGCAGTCGCGGTGCAGCCAACGCTGACCGCTGTGAAAAACCCCGCCAGGCTTTGGGCCCAACGGGGTTGTTCAAAGGTAAAGAGAGACTCTTTACCGAGGGGTATGGTGGAGCTGGCGGGATTTGAACCCGCGTCCGTAAGCCATCTTCGAGCAGATCTACATGTTTAGTGGTCTGATTTGAGTCTCGCCCTTGTGAACGCGCAGCCACACGCTTTCACAGTCGCCAGCACCCTATTGTCTCGCTCCTGACCAAGGTACCCGGTCAAGCGCCAGCCGATGTGTATGACCTTACAGCCTGGAGCTTTCAGCTTGCGCTAATTACCCCTTGCCCAGCCCATCGGCCTGCTGTTGTAAGGCTCACTGGTGTTTAAGCAGCGAGTGCGAAACGTTCGTCGTTTGCAGTTAGTTTTTTTGAATCTGTTTTACGAGCGTATTCAGCTCGACATGCACCACAGCGATTCCGTACCCACGTCGAAACCAGTGCAGCCCCAAGTCTCTGATTTTAGGCCTTGTCCAGCAATTGCAAGAGGGCGGCTGGAGAATTAATCAGGGCATGGGCACCCCAGGATGACGGTTGCGCAGCCTTGCCCAGGTAGCCATAACCTGCGGCCACGGTGCCCATGCCGGCGGCCAGGCCGGCCACGATATCGCGCTCGTCGTCCCCGACATAGAGGCAATGGGCCGGTGCGATGTTCAGCTGGCGGGCTGCCTCGAGCAGCGGCGCCGGATGCGGCTTGGTGTGCGGGGTGGTGTCGCCGCACACCAGCGTGCGGGCGGAATCAAACAGCGGCATGGCACGCGTCAGGGGTACCGCAAAGCGTGCGGCCTTGTTCGTCACCACGCCCCAAGGCAAGTTGATCGCCACCAGGCGCGCAATCAACTCGCTGACACCCTCAAACGCAAAGGTGCGCTCGGTCATGCACTGTTCGTAATTGTTCAAGAATTCATCACGCAAAGCCGGGAAATCCTGGTGCTCTGGCGCAATACCAAAAGCCACGCCAATCAAACCCCGCGCGCCAGCACCAGACATATGCCGGTAGTGCGACAGGGGGAGCGATGGCAAACCTCGGTCCACGCGCATCTTGTCAGCCGCAGCGCCCAAGTCCGGCGCGCTGTCAATCAGGGTGCCGTCCAAATCGAACAGCACGGCACTGACCGGTGAGAATCCAGTGGCGACCCGCATCACGGCACCAGATCCAGCGGCTTTTGGGTGGCAAACAGGTAGTTGACGCTGGTGTCATCGTTGAGCCGGGTGCGCCGGGTCAGCGGGTTATAGGCCATGCCACGGGTGTGCCGCAGCTCAAGGTCGGCGGCGCGGCAAAAACCGGCCAGCTCGCTGGGGCGAATCAGCTTGGCATAGTCGTGGGTGCCGCGGGGCAGCAGATTGAGGATGTATTCCGCACCCACGATGGCCAATAGAAAAGACTTGGGGCTGCGGTTCAGCGTGGAGAAATAGACCCAGCCACCCGGCTTGACCAACGTGGCACAGGCGCGAACCACCGAGGCCGGGTCGGGCACGTGCTCGAGCATTTCCATGCAGGTGACCAGGTCAAAGCTGCCGGCTTGTTCAGCGGCCAGGGCCTCGGCGCTGATCTCGCGGTACTGCAGGCCCGCTGTCTGCGCTTCAAGGGCATGCAGCTGCGCAACCCGCAAGGCCTTGGCGGCCAGGTCAATGCCGGTCACTGTGGCACCGCCACGGGCCATGGCGTCGGCCAGGATGCCACCGCCACAACCAACATCCAGCACACGCATACCGGCCAGTGGCGACAGCCCGTTGATCCAGGCCAATCGCGCCGGGTTGATGTCATGCAGTGGCCGAAACTCACCGTCTTTGTCCCACCAGCGGTGGGCCAGGTCTGAGAATTTGGCAAGTTCGGCCGGATCAGCGTTGACAGTGGCATTCATGGGTGAATTATCGGTAGATTGAAAGAACGCTGTCGGCACCCTGTAGGCAATGCCCTGGGTTCAGGCTTGGTCCCCCAGCGAAAAACCCCGCCAAGGCGGGGTTTTTGGTGGCAGGCCAAGCGGCCTACCCAAACGCTGGAGCGCGTTTACTTGTTGGCGCGGGTACCCACGACTTCGATCTCGACGCGGCGGTTTTTGGCGCGGCCTTCAGAGGTCTTGTTGTCGGCCACAGGCTGCTTCTCGCCCTTGCCTTCGGTGTAAACACGGTTTTTCTCGATGCCTTTGGTCACCAAGTAGGCCTTGACAGCGTCAGCACGCTTGACAGACAACTTTTGGTTGTAAGCGTCAGAACCAGCAGAGTCA
>CAJAXU010000700.1 GCA_903948045.1 uncultured beta proteobacterium
GACCTGGTGATCACGGCGGGCGGTGTCTCAGCCCTGGCCGACGGTGTGGTTGACATCTCGGCACCCAACGCAACCCTGAAGATCACATCTTCAGGCGGAATCGGATCTAACTTGAATCCGATTGAGACAAAGGTAAAAATCATGGATCTCTGGAATACAGACCCAGGCGCAAGCGCCATAGTGGTGCAGCAAAGCGGCAGTGTTGATTTGCAGCGGGTTCGCCAGGCAGCCAGTGGGTCAGTGGACATGCGTACCATTGATGGCAACATCAATGTGCTGGACCTGGGTGGGGCGCTGGCAGATGGCATTTGGGCTACCAGTGGCAGTGTCAGCCTGTATGCAGGCGGCGGCTCGGTGAACCTAGCCGAAGACATTAGGACCACCGGAGGCGGTGTGACGGTGGTGGCAGAGCAGGGCAATATTTTGCTGGACTCGGGGATTCGGGTCATTGGTGGCCAGTCGGGCGGCGTGGATCTGCTCACCAACGACATTCTGCTGCGTGCGGCCAACGGTTCTATCCTGACCGCTTCCTCCGCCGCGCAGTGGCTGAAAGATGGCGCCGCCTTTGACGCCGACGCCATCTGGGCGCTGGTCAACGGCCGCTACCATGTTGATGTGGCGACGGGCCAGGTCACGGCACAAGACCTGACCGGTGGCGAGAGCTCGGCGCACAACCTGACCAATGGGGTCATATTGCGGGCAGCGGGCGGGGCTTACCTGCAGACCACCGGGGGCAATTTGACGCTGGAGGCCAGCGGTACCATTGGCGAAAAGCTGGCAGGGTTTTCCTACAGCCCCTTGTCGGTGCTGGTAGACGCTCAAAAACTGATCGCCAGCAGCAGCTCGCGTTTGGATGTGTCGGTGATTGCCACAGACGCCATCGCGGTGGGTTCTGGCGTGCAGGACAGCAGCGGCAGCAAAGGTGGCGCGACCAACGTCATTAGCCTGTCGGGCAAACAATCGATCAACTCCGCGCTGGACGCTGGTGGTCAAGACATCACGATTGCGACCAATCAGATCAACATCACCGATACGGTGCGCAGCGTTGACGCGACCTTAACGCTGCGGCCGCTGGATCCGACCGCTCCCATTGTGATTGGCGACCTGCCGGCCAGCTTTACTGCGGCTGACACCCTGAACCTCGACCGTGGGGACATCGGAAATCTTGGTGCTGGCTTTAGAGAAATTGTGATCGGCGCTGAAGGCAACTCGAATCCCATTTACCTCAATAGCTCTAGCGGAGCTGGTCTGGTATTCAATGATCCGCTCAAGCTGTTCGCAAACGGTGCAGGGGGCGAGATCTTCTTTGGCGCCGACCTGACAGCCAAGTCTCTCACGGTCTTTGGCTCAGGCCATACCAGCACTTACAGTGCGAACCAGGCCTTTGCGACTGGGCTTATCCTCAACGACTCGCTCAAGGTTCAGGGCAGTGTCAGTATTTCCACCACGTCCGGGAACCTGATTTTTGGCCAAAGCGGTTACGGCTACTACGTGGGGGGCGCGGTGTCGACCCCTAATACCCCCCCTGACACCCTGACCTTAACGGCTGGCAATTTTGGGGATGTGCTGTTTATCAGCAAGATTGTGGGAACAGAATCTAACGAGCCCGACACCGAGTACCTCAAAGGCCTGACGATCACCGCTGACGATGTGACCTTCCAGGAGGAGGTCATCATTGACGGCA
>CAJAXU010000701.1 GCA_903948045.1 uncultured beta proteobacterium
CCCATGGGCTTATCTCAAAGACGTGTTGACGAGACTGCCTGGACACATGAACAGCAGCATCGGGGAACTGCTGCCACACCGCTGGCAACCGCAATCCTGAATCTGCGGCACGGTCAAGGTGCCGTCGCCAGACGCTTACAATTCATCGACACAAAAAACACAATGATTCTGACACTTCGCATTAGCGGCAAATAAATCTGCCACTGCGCAGCTTTCCTCATTGTGGTTAGTTCTAACCTATTGACCCATGAAGGATCTTTCGCCCTGGTTATGCATTCCAATCGACATGCCTCGCCCTCGTGGCGCACGGCTGATAGAAGAATTTAGCCCTAAGCTGGGACGTCGACTTCAGTTCTTCGAGAACGCAGCGTTTGCCGTCTGGATCGCCCTAAAAGCCACGCCATATGTCATCGCGACGGTCAGCGCTTAGGAGACTCCTGTGCTGCAGTCAGCATTTCCAATACTGACTTTCGATGAACACACCCTGGCCCCGAGTCTGGGCTACGCCTTCATTCCGGCTTGCCTTGGCCCTCATGAATCCCTAGTCGGCCCATCAGGCTTGCACCAGATCCAGGTAGTCCCGCCGGGTCTCTGGCGAAACCGCCGCCAGCACCTGGTCGTACGCGGTCTTGTGCCGCGCCATCAGGCGGGCCGACGCCACCGTTCGGGAGCGACAGAACCAGTGGCAGCTGTGCTGGAACAACATCAGTTCGGCGGTGAGGCGAAAGGCCTGGTCGCGTCGCACGACCTGGTCGTCGTTGCGCAGCGTGGTGTCGAAACCCTTGGCGTGTACTTTCAGCAGTGTGCGCAGGTCGAAGGTGCTGGCCGGGAACAGGCGGTTGGCGAACGGCACCGCCACGGGCCAGCGGCTCACCCGCGTGCGCTCACCCCATACCTCGTGGAGGTCATCGGCAAGCCGGGCCAACTCCTCCCGCACAGCGGCCTCGATGCTTTCCAGATTGCTCCAGATCGGCGCGCTGCGTTGCGGATCGTTCTCGCCCAGTGCGCGCAGGTAGCC
The DNA here is from genome assembly GCA_903948045.1 of uncultured beta proteobacterium. GTDB lineage: Bacteria > Pseudomonadota > Gammaproteobacteria > Burkholderiales > Burkholderiaceae_C > Rhodoferax. The sequence goes on from CAJAXU010000701.1 coordinate 1,019, forward strand.
GTCGATGAGCTGTTCCATGTGTTTCTCCAGCTGGAACTTCTGCAGGTAGCTGCCCAGCAGGGCGATGCGCTGGCGTTGTTCAGCTGTCTTGGCGGCGTAGACGCCGATGGTTGCAAAGAATGCAAGAAAGAAGAAATCCATCAATCTATTGTCGACTGTTGACGCCGACTCCAAATTGACCCAGTGGGTCAAATCTGCGTCGGCGCGAACAGTGGGTATCACAGCGTTGTTCATCAATTTGAAGGGCTGCAGCGCTGTCCTATCCACGGCACCGTACCTGAGACGCGCTGCCGAAGCTGCGGTAAATCCACCCGCTATCGCCTTAGCGCAAAACTGATCGATGCTCCCTTTGGCTGTGCACAATGCGGCTCGCGGCATTCGCAAGGCCCCACCTGCATATGCAAACGTTCACCGCTCTTGCAACAAGACCGCACGGCCATCACCCATACTTTCCTTGGCTGACAAAAGGCGCCAAAAATCGGCCTTTGCTGCAGTGGCACATTTATTGTGCAAAACCTTGCTGCCATTTGCCGGTGTCACATTCATTGCGCGACCACTGAAAAATGAGATTCCATGCGGGTTTGCAGACCATCTGCGGTTTGAAAAGATGCCGATTGTCAGATTTATGGGCACAAAAGTTGCCGAATTTTTTCCTCTACGGGTGGCGGAACTATGCCTAAAGAGGCATAATTTAGAGAATGTCGAAGCAAGCCCGCAAACCCATCAAGTGGGTCAGTTCCGCCAAGCGTGACCTCGATGCGATGCCGGAGGATGTCAAAGACGTTTTTGGCCATGCCATCGACCTGGCCCAGGCCGGCGGCAAACACCAGGACGCCAAGGTCATGGCGGGATTTGGTTCGGCCGGCGTGCTGGAGGTGGTCGAGGACCATCAGGGCGACACCTACCGGGCTGTGTACACCGTCAAGTTCGCCGGCTGGGTCTATGTCCTGCACTGCTTCCAGAAGAAGTCAAAAAGCGGCATCGCGACGCCGAAACCGGACATGGATTTGATCAACACCCGGCTGAAGGCCGCGAAGCAGGATTTCGAGGTTTGGCAGGCACAGCAAGGAGCGCGCAAATGAATGAACACGCAAGCATCACCATCGAAGAAGGCAGCACCAACGTCTACGCCGACCTGGGTTACACCGATGCGGCCGAGATGCAGCGTAAGTCCCAGCTGGCCGGCGAGATTGCCCGAGCGATCAAGGCGCGCCGCCTGACGCAGGAAGATGCCGCCGCTCTGCTGGGCATCGATCAGTCCAAGGTGTCTCGCATCACCCGAGGCCAGTTCCGCGGCGTCAGCGAGGCCAAGCTGCTCGAGCTGGTGGCCCGGCTGGGCCACGACGTGAAGATCGTGATCGGCCCCGTGCGGCGGCGTGCAGGCAAGATTGAGCTACAGTTTGCCTGAACTCGCCCCAGAGCGTGAGGCGCATTTGGGTCGTCTATTTCAGGTATGACCAAAGGACAGCCGCAACCTGATCCAGTTCGCGATCACGCTCGCCAGTCGATAGACCTTCCGCGCCGACATGCTCCCTGAGGTGCCCCTATAGGCCTGTCAGTGTGAGTGGCTTTCAATAAGCGCGTAAATCTGGCGGCAAAGGATGAATGAGATTTACCTGCAATGCCGTGTTTGCAGGAGCCCGAAGGGCGAGTGCAAACACGGCATTGGTGGTCTGTCAGGTGATGGTGGCTGGCGGCCAGGTTGCTGAGGTAGCCAACTTGCGCATGAGCGGTTAGAAACGGGGCGTGCTCGATAAACGTAGAACACAATAAATCTGACACTGGTTCAGCCAGCCCGCTTCACTCTTGACTAGCCAATCCGAGTGGCAAATGTTGGCGCCGACTCCAAATTGACCCAGTGTGCCGAATTCATGTGACCCAGCGGGATGACCTTGAACCCGTTGATGGGCTAGAAATAGCAGCCACCAAGGGTGGGGCAGTCAAAAGTCGGCGCCTGGGTCAAATCTGCGTCGGCGCGAACACACTCAGCCTAGATTTCCAATTCTTGGCACAGCGCTGACCCTGTTTTAGTCTTGTTAAAGTTCGCGGTCCCGACACTTTGGGCACCGCATGACTACGGTCGTGCAGTCACAGGCCGACCCTTACCGAAGGACTGCAGGCCCGTTGGTGCTGCTCACGGCAGTCAGCTTTCGAGCTGCCCAGTTCGACGCCGGTACTGTTTCTGGGGTGCAGTGGCTCTGGATGGTAGTTTTGTCTGACAGACGTGTTTTTATAGTAAAAAGTGCTATAGTTTCATAGCTATGGCGGATCAAAAACGCGTTTTCAAGACCAAGACATTTGACAGATGGGCAAAGAAATTACTGAGTGACGACATACTGTGCCGGGCTGCAAGAGAGATAGAACAAGGCTTGTTTGAAGCAGACCTGGGTGGCGGCATTTGCAAGAAGCGGGTCGCCATTGCAGGTATGGGGAAAAGTGGGGGAACAAGAACATTTGTAGCCAAACAACATGCGGCGGCGATTTTCTTTTTGCTCGGCAGAGAAAAGAGCTCACCGGGCACCGACTTCTCTGACGCTGCCGTAGAAGCTGTCAAAACTTGATGAAATGAAATTCAACGGAAGCTTAAAGGAGATATGCAATGACAAAAAGAACCAGTGAAGAAGCGCGCATGCTCCAGGAGCTCCTGGATACGGCGGCCGACATGAGCAGCTACGGCGTCATGTCTAAAACAGACATTGCTCGCATACGGGCGCTGTGCGAAGCGCCCCCTTCCTTCACGCCAGAGCGTGTTGTGGCCATCCGCACAACGAGTGTGAAAGCGAGCCAAGCGGTTTTCGCAACGATGCTCAATGTGAGCGTATCGACAGTGCAAAAATGGGAGTCGCCCGCCGCCAACAAGCACCCCAGTGGGACCTCGGCAAAGTTATTGCAAATGGTTGAGGCCAAAGGAGTTGAGGCACTTTTGGTCTAGTTATGTGTAGCCGGTCGATCCCTAGTTGCCAGCTACCGCAATGGAGCAGGCAGATCGCAAATCTCTAAGACCGAAACGGCATAGCAGTCATCCGCTCTGTTGAGCCCATTGACCGCTATGGGTCGGTCAGGCACTACCGCTTGCAGCTTAACGTGGGGTCGCGCAGTTGGCTTGACTGACTGACAGTTCCTGGCCAAGCCCTCCCCTCACCCCCTGTACCGCCGCGGCGCTGGCGCACGCAGAGTGCAGATCCGGGGCCGACCTTGCTGGCCCATGACGACCAGCGCCGTGTGTGGCATGGCGGTGACTGTCGTAGCGGCCACGTCAATACACAACGGGACCCCGAGGTGGGGGAATCTTGCTGTTCGGTGGAAACATTGTGAGTGGCTTTCAATAAGCGCGTAAATCTGGCGGCAAAGGCCATGGTGCCGTTTGGGCGGCTCAGCCCTCTCGACAGAGCCCAATCCTTTGTTCACGCAGGGTCAGTTTTGTGTGACTATTGGGTGCGGTTTCGTGTGAATGTACGCTAGGCGCGACCAACTGCATCTTTAGATCATTCTGGGGGCAAATCCAGAGGTATTGCGGTACTGAGATCTTCCGAGCCATTTTTCGCTCACCATCCGACGCAAAGGCGGCAAGGAC
>CAJAXU010000702.1 GCA_903948045.1 uncultured beta proteobacterium
ACTCTATTTGCTCCATCAGCAGGGTGGCTAGGCTGCGGTTGTCTTCTTCGCCTGCCGTTTCCCCGCGTTGGGCCAGCAGGTCTTTACTGCTGTAGTCGCGCAGCAAGTTCAGGGCATCCACCACGGTGACCATGGTGTCGATGCGGGCCACGTCGTTGAGCGAGTCGCCGTTTTCGTCTTCAAAGTCAAAGGTGGAGGCTACGGGCAGCGGCTCGCCAATGCCGGTGGATTCGATCAGCAGGTAGTCAAAGCGGCCTTCTGCAGCGAGTTTTTTTACCTCTAACAGCAGATCTTCGCGCAGCGTGCAGCAAATGCAGCCGTTGCTCATCTCCACCATTTTTTCCTCGGTGCGCGACAGAGCTGCACCTGCGTTCGTGGCGCTTTTGTCCACCAGCGAGGCGTCAATATTGACCTCGCTCATGTCGTTAACGATGACCGCCACGCGCAGGCCTTCGCGGTTGGCCAGAATGTGGTTCAGCAGCGTGGTTTTACCCGCGCCCAAAAAGCCGGAGAGCACGGTGACGGGTAGGCGTTTATCGGTAGTCATAGCGAGTGGTTGAATTGTTTCCCTGCGGGCCAGACCCGCAGGCTGCAGGTAAAGCGCTGGGTGATCAATGGCATGGCCAAGGAACTGAAAATGGGGGTGTACAGTCCTGGTTGGTCCCCAGTCGGGCGATAATGCAACCGAGTTGCGGTATAGTCTATCGCAACTCGATTGCGTTTTTAACTAATGCAACCAAATTGCGGTAACTAACTCATTCATGGCCACCACCGACCCGATTGCCCCCCTTGCGGCAGACCCTATCGACGCCTTGCTCAGCGCCCACGGCCTGCGCCGCACGGCGGCAGCCCGCTTGGTGTTGGGTTGGCTGCTGGCCCACCCGGACACCAGCTACACCCACGCCCAGTTGCAAGCCGCGTTGGCCGACGACGGTGGCGCCGCACCTGCATCTGCACTGGACCGTGTCACGCTGTACCGCCTGATTGACCGGCTCACCCAGGTCGGGTTGCTGCTGTGCCGGGTGGACAACCAGCGTGTGCGCCGCTACCAGGCAATGCCCACCAGCGTGCACGCCATTCCCCACTTTGAATGCCAAAGCTGCCACCGCGACAGCCCCTTGAGTGGTGCCCTGAAAGCAAGCGCTGCGGATTTGGACCGCGCTGCGCAAACCGCGCTAGAGGCGTTGGCGGCACTGGGTTACCAAGGCATGAGCATGGACTTTGCCGTGCGCGGCGTATGTGTGGACTGCGCCACGGGTGGCGCGCCGGGCACCGCTACCGGCCCCGCGCCATGATCCGCACCCGCCAACTCCAATACGCCTACCCCGGCGGTGAGGCGCTCATATTCCCCGATGTGGATGTGCCCCAAGGCACGGTGTTGTTGCGCGAATCTTACCGACTGCCCTGCTAGAGCTGTGCGAGCGGGCAATACGCGACGATGGTGCGCAGGCCATAGTGATCGGTGGCGGACCGCTGGCCATGGTTGGCCGGGCCCTGGCCCATCGGCTGCCGGTTCCCGTGATCGAGCCTATTCCGGCTGCTGTACGCCTGCTCCTTGGCCGTATTGCCTGCCGGGCAGCTGACTGGTCTAGTTAGGGCAGTCCAGGACCTAGTAATTAAAAGAACAGAGAAATAATGGGCGTCAACGTGAAGACACTGGATTTCCACCTCTGCGAGTCAGCAAACATTCTGTGTGGCCATGTAGATGCGGCCGACTTCGATGCCTACATCTTCCCCTTGCTGTTCTTCAAGCGCATCTGCGACGTGTGGGACGAGGGAATACTAGGAGATCGTTGACGAGCCCGGTTATGAGCATCCAGCGATTTGTCTGATTCAAGCCAAATGTTGGCTCCTATGGCCTGTCTTTAAAGGCCGTAGATCAATGTGGCCGTTTTTGCACGAATCTCACAGGGAGCCCTACAAACCTAAACGGTACCTGCCGGTCGTAAGTGTCCGCTTTCTGGACGCTCAGCAGACTGGGTTCCTTGACGCGGGTATTCACTCATGATCAGATAGGCACTGATAATTGGATGATCCAACATTCTTTCATTAGCAACCGCCATGCGCGTGCTTCTCTACAAAGACCTCAATACCCGGCACGTGAAAGCCACTTTTGCCAAGGTGCGTGCAGCCATTGAGGCCGATGACTTTCGCAGCGCCGATGTCAAAAAGCTCTCACCAACACCCTACTGGCGCGCCAAGCTGGACTACAGCAACCGGCTGCTGCTGCAGTTTGCCCGCCATGGCGACGAAACGGTTTGCCTGGCACTAGAAATCATTGAAAACCATGCGTACAACAAGTCGCAGTTTTTGCGCGGCGCAAGCTTAGACGAGGCCAAGATCGAACACGAACCCGTGTTAGCCAACGCCGCAGTCGCGCAATCCCACCATGACACCTTGGCGCTGCGATGGCTGCATGCTAGCCGCAACGAATTTGACCTGCTGGACAAACCCATCATGTTCGACGACGCCCAAGAGGCCGTGCGTCGCTTGCCCGCGCCAGTGGTCGTGGTGGGCTCCGCCGGTTCGGGCAAGACGGCCGTCACGCTGACAAAAATGCGGGAGGCCGAAGGACGGGTGTTGTATGTGACCCTGTCCGCTTACTTGGCACAGTCGGCGCGCGTCTTGTATAACTCCCATGGCTATGAAAACGCAGCACAAGAGGCGGAGTTTCTAAGCTACCGGGAGCTGATCGAGACCTTGCGCGTACCCAATGGGCGTGAGGTGACTTTCACCGCCTTTGCTGGGTGGTTTGAACGTCACCGCCAAACCGCGCGCAACACTCTGGGCGAATTGGATGCGCACGCCCTGTTTGAGGAGTTTCGTGGTGTCATCAGCGCGAGCCCGAGCGGACCGCTGGATCTGCCCGGCTACCTGGCGCTGGGCCCCCGCCAATCGCTCTTGGGTAGCGAGGCGCGCACGGGAGCCCATGCGCTGTTTCAACGCTACCGGCAATGGCTGACCGAGTCAGGGATGTTTGACCTTAATTTGGTCGCGCACGATTGGCTGGCCCTGGCCCTGCCGGTGTACGATTTTGTGGTCATTGACGAAGTACAAGACCTGACTAACGTGCAACTCGCCTTGGTGCTAGCGTGCCTGAAAAAACCGGGCGAATTCTTGCTATGCGGTGACTCCAACCAGATCGTGCACCCCAACTTCTTCTCGTGGGCTGCCGTTCGCAGTCTCTTTTGGCACGGCTTGGCGGGTGAGGCAGCTCAGCGCCAGAGCTTGTCGGTATTGCAAGCGAATTTTCGCAACACCCGCAGCGTCACCGAGCTGGCCAACACTTTACTCAAAATCAAGCAGGCGCGATTTGGATCGATCGACCGAGAAAGTAACTTTTTGGTGCAAAGTGCCTCGCAGCTGCAGGGCTCGGTGAGCCTGCTCGCCGCCAAGGATGCAGCCTTTCGCGAGCTCGACACCCGCACGCGTGCCTCGGTACACCATGCGGTCGTGGTGCTGCGAGATGAAGACAAGGCTGATGCGCGAGAACATTTCCGCACGCCGCTGGTATTTTCGGTCCACGAGGCCAAAGGGCTGGAATACCCCCATGTCATTTTGTACGCGCTGGTGTCGGGCCAGCGCGGCGCCTATGCCGAGGTTTGTAATGGGGTTGCGCCGGCTGACTTGACCGTGGAGGAATTGAACTACAGCCGCGCCCGCGACAAAGGCGACAAGTCGCTGGAGCTGTACAAGTTTTATGTCAATGCCTTGTATGTGGCCATGACGCGGGCCGTGGAGAGTCTGGTGCTGGTGGAGTCGGAGACCAATCACCCGCTGCTCCATCTCCTGGGCCTGCGCGTGGCCGAAGCGAACAGCACCTTAGCGGCACCGGTGCAAACTTCGACCCGCGAAGAGTGGGCGCAAGAGGCGCGCAAGCTCGAACTGCAGGGCAAAGAAGAGCAGGCCCGTGCCATTCGTGATGCGTTTCTACAGGTCAAAACGGTACCGTGGAATCCCTGGACTGAAGCTACGATGCGCGAACTCACCCCCCGCGCGTTGGACCCTGGCCAGGTTTCGAATAAACCCCGACAAGTATTGATGGACTATGCGTTGTGGCATGGGCAACAAACCTGGATTGAGCAATTGGCTGTCAAGGCCCATTTCCAGCCCGCCAGCAGCTTGGCACCCGGGGATACCTTCGGTCAGTCAAAATTAGATGACTACACGACCGACTTTGCGCACTTCGAGCAACTGGGACACCGTGCCACCCATGCGCTGCGCCAACGCCACTTGCAACCCTACACCGCGCACAACTTCAAGGAGTTGCTGCGCCAGTGCGACACCTATGGCGTAGACCATCCCACACCCACCGGCGGCACACCGCTGATGTTGGCGGCCCGTGCCGGCAATCTTGCGTTGGTTGACGCCTTGATGTCGCGTGGAGCGAATGTATTGCTACAAGACGAATTTGGTCATACAGCCTGGATGGCGGCGCTGAACCGTGCCATCGACGATACCGAATTCGCCCGCAAAAAAATAGCCCCTCTATTTGAACGCATTGGCCAAGTTGTGCTGGATGTGCAAACCGATGGCCGCCTAGTACGGCTGGAACGCCATCAGGGCGAGTACTGGGTGCTCAGCCTAATGTTGGCCGGGTTCAAGACCCTACGCTCTCGCTGCGCCGAGAGAACCCATCACCCCTACAAGTACGACCCGGGTTTCTTCGCCGAGGCCTTGCAAACCGTGCTGGAAACGTTGCCAGAACATCTGTGGAAACCGCAGCGGCGCAAGCGCAGTTACGTCAATGCTGTCTTGGCCCGGGCCGAGGCTCAAAGTCAGTACCAACCGGCGCGAAAGCTATGGATTCGTACCAAAAACGGTCACTACTTGCCAAATCCTAAAATGTCGCTCCGCTCTCAAGACCCAGAGACTGCGGGGTGGTGCACCGTGTATGAGACCCTCAATCTGGCCTGGGTTGATGCCGGAACCAACCGGTCTGTTTCGTGGGCCGAGAGTCTTACTGATTGGTTAGGCCCGAAGAGGCAGCAAGCAATCGATGAGCGTAGGAGAAGGTAAATCCGTCACTCTTGCGAGGGTAAATGTGTCACTCCCCATTTGAGAAGTTGGCAAAGTGCCCGCAAACCCGCATGGATACTAGCTTTCCTGAACTGCGGGGGTAAATGTGTCACCGAGATTTGCCGCGGCAGGTAAATGTGTCACCGCCCCAGGCCTTCAAAACCCGAGGTTCTCAGAGTTTTCAGCCAATAAAGGCTCGCACAATCGCAGCTCTGTCTCGCGGTGGCCAGGGGATGCGATGCACAAAACTTGCGCACATATAGCCGTAGTTACTTCGACAGTTGGGGCATTTGAAAGGGGCGTCCAGAACGCTGGCCTTGATGAGGTATTCACCGATGGCTCCACAGCTTCGGCACACGTTTTCCATGCGACAGCCATGCACCGGGCAGTAGGGGACACTTTCAAACTGGTGAACCACGCTGTGATACCCGCGCGACATACAGCGGGGACAAAAACGTAAATGGGAACACCAACCCCGGCGCAATTCTGGACGCACCATCGCCAATCGAATCGCCTTGTGTGGCAGTCCAAGGGAAGTCGCTGTCATGCGGACATCGAGCTCAGCCGCAGTTGCAGCGAAACCCTCGTACGGATCGACCTTTTGCCTGGCCACATGGGAGACCACCATATGTCCGGGCAGTCGATTCATGCGGGCGAACTTCCACAGAATGGAGACCACCGATTCACAAGGATCGAGCCACTGCCGCCGAAAGAGATACCCCAGATTGGGGCTGAGTTTGCTCTCTTCGAAAGCCAGTATGGGATAGAACGATAGCTCCATCCGTTGGCCCTCAATCAGTGGTCGCCAGCAGTTCACCGCCCACGGCCTGGCGCGCTTGGATATACCCACAGCTGCGGACAGCCAAGTTCCACAGGGCAGATTCCGGTCGAAAGTTCGACGCATCGCGCATCTCACCTTCCTTGAGAACAATTTCCACGGCCCGGGCAAAAGAATCCATTGGAATTTCCAGCTCGCCAGGCAAGCCATGCTTGTGGTGCAGGTCAGAAAATGCGTTCCACAACAAAGCCGCGTCATCACCCAAGTGGTACCCATTGCCCACCGCCTGGGGAAGGTAGAAGCGTGTAAAGCTCCAGTCGCTACCACGCGGGAAACAGGTCTGGTCATAACCGGCCAGACAGGTCGCGACATCGCCCACGTTGCGCACGCCATGAAATGCCAGTTCTTCAACCATCAGCCGCGCCACAATTTGAGTCTTGCGCGCCTGCTGCAAGGCCGTCTTCACGGAGAGCAATTCTTGCTGCCCTACCAGGAAGGTGAAAAGGCGAATATGGATTCGGTCCAGGTGGTCGTGTACATCGCGCAACCACTCGTATTCATTTTCATCGTAGCGCTGAGCTTCGTCGCAAAACAGCACCACCATGCCGCTACCGTTGCGGGAGCACGACTCCTTGATCTTGTTGATCAGTCGCATGCGTTTGGTGGGATTGCTGCCACTGTCGGGCTCCGGATAACCCACTGCCTCCAGCAAGTTGGCAAAGAACGGCCCCTCAGCATGGCGCGGCTTATGTTCTGCCTGCGCATGGTAGGTCGTGATCTTTGGATGGGTTTCGCACAGCAACAAGCGCAAGTATTCAATAGCCCGGGTCTTTCCGATGCGAGGTGGGCCGTAGGTGAGGGCACCGGTGATGCGATAGCGCAGACACCGGCAGATGAGTTCATAAAACGACTGGATGGCCGGGGTGGCAATGCGGTAGCTCCCGGTCTCAATGGGATGCAACGCTGACTCAATAGGACGTCCACTGCTGGGTATTGCGCCGCCAAGGGCAGGGTGGGTACGGCCGGCGGGTGAGAACTTCTTGCTGGGCATGATCAGACTCCTCCAAAATGACCGGGTAAGAATCGAGGTGGCATCGCCTTTGAAGCTGCGATCTACATTGGCCAGATTGCTCCGGCGTAGCCCGTGCCGATGCTCAGGCGTTGTGGCTCAATGCGTGTCGGGGGCGGCGACTGGTCGACTTGCGCAGGACTCTCCCTGGGTTGTTCTGTTGCAGCCATCGTGGCGCTCAAACTTGTCGGTGCTCCGGCGAGGGTCTGCAGGGTTTGCGCCAAGCTACTTGCCGCTCGGCGTGTCCCCTTCGCCTTTGCGAACTTCTCATCAATGAATTGCTGCATGAATTCCTGGCTGATGGCGCTGGCCAGCTTTTTGCGGCCACGCAGCTTGACAATTTCCTGGCGCAATTTGAGGTCGTGTGCGATGACGCCCCAGGCACCTTGCGCCGTCAACACGCCCAACTCTGCTCCTGAGGCCGTAAACGCTCGTACCGTACGCAAATCCTGACTGTTGTAGTACAGGTGCACTTCTTGGCCGAGGAAAGTGGCTGTACTGGCCAGCGTCGCGTTGGTATACCGCACACCATAGAAGTTGATGTGGGGACGCTGTCCCTGGTGCAGGTAGCCCCGCACAATGGCACGCTTTGGGGTTTGCATCAGGCACAGCGTTCGCCGTTTGGAATCGGGCAACCAATTGAGCAAGGTGCCACGTGTGCGAACGCAATGCTCGACGGCCTCAAGCGGTGTGCGACCGTTCAGACCATCGTGAGGGGAGGCGTTGTAGATGGCCATGGCCGCCTCCAGCAACTCCGTGATTTCGCTCAGCGAGACATGCAGCCTGGCATTGCCTTTGGTGTCAGACAAGGCGCGCCGGATATCCTTTGGGTGGGAGCCGGTGTGGCCCGGCAGACGGCTGTGAAACGAACTAAAGTTGAAACGTTTGTGACGTAAAGTTGTAATTGCAGTCCGTGCCGCCTTTGCGTCGGATGGTGAGCGAAATAGCTCGGACGATGGCGGTACCGCAATATCTCTGGATTTGCCCCCAGAACGACCTAAAGATGTAGTTGGTCCCGCCTAGCGAGCACAATGGTACGGTTCAGCTTTGGAGCCCAGACGTGATGCAAATTTTGCTTGCGAAAGCGATTGGCTTGTAGAGCGATGGGATCTGTCATGGGGCAAACTTCGTTCCATGCGAGATCACAACTTTACGTCACTTTCCACGACAGTTACAACATTAAGTCAATTGAGGTTGACGTAATGTTGTATCTAAATGGATCCAAAAGGTAGGCCTTCCCTCTGAAGCGGTCAATTGCCGGAGATACAACTTTAGTTCGTGTGACAGCCGCGTCATTGGTTCCGCGAGGTTTGCCAAGGCGAGGGGCGTGAATGTTACCCCTTGACACCAGCATGTCGTGCTGCCCGCGCCACTCCCCGTGAGCGCACAGGCGTTGAGCTTCCCGCACAGCGGGCACACCATCTCCGGGGCGGGAGTTTGACCTGTTGGACGAGTCATCGGATTCTTTACCTTTGCATGCCAGCACTGCAAGGCTCACGACACCGAAGTCGCCTCTATTGCAAGGTAGGCATCACCGAATTCTTTCATGGCTACAAATATTCCACGCAAGCGCTGCCCTGCCTCGGACAACGCGTATTCAACTTTCGGCGGCACCACCTCGTGGACCGTGCGAATCAGCAAACCGTCAGCCTCTAGTTCACGCAACGACTGGGTAAGCATTTTGTGCGTGACCGTGCGCAGAGACAGTTTGATTTCACCGTATCGCATCTTGTCGTGCAACACCAGATGCCAAACGATCATCGGTTTCCATTTGCCGGCAATCGCTTCAACCGTGAGCTGTACGGGGCAGAAATACGAACGGTCTGCAATGGAAAAAGGAGGTGCAAATGTCGCTGCATCCATATGACACTATCCTTTTGGTGCGTTAAGCACTATTTAGTGCGTTCTTGTTTTATGCAAAGTGTCAGTTTAGCATTCCGCTGCATTTTGAAATGCATATAGACACGAGGCTTTATGAATGATGTAACCAAAGAAATTGCATTGAATCTTTCCAGAGCCATCATGCATGGCCGATGGGAGGAAGTAGATGCGCTGCTAACCAACGACTTTTTCTATGTCGGCGATGGCAAACCCGCTATCAACAAAACGCAATATATTGCGTTTATGCGGCATGCCTTGTGTTCGGCGATGACCGAGATGGATATGCAATTTTGGCGGGTCATTGCGGAAGGAAATTTGGTAGCAGTGGACTACACCAACGAAATGACCCATTCTGGATCATTCTTTGGCATCGCAGCCACTGGAAGGCGCGTTCACACCACCGGGCAATTCATTCGCGAAATCAAAGAGGGGAAAGTGAGCGCCGAATGGCAAGCCACCAACGCCCTGGGACTCATGCAACAGTTGGGGGCTATCCCAGCCCAGGGCTAATTTTATGAAGATCACTATTATTGGGGCTACCCGTGGCATCGGCCTTGCGCTGACCAAAATGGCGGTTGCATCCGGCCACGATGTCACAGTGCTGGTGCGCGATGCGTCAAAAATGAATTTTTCTCATCCCAAGCTACGCATGGTGCCCGGAGACATTCTGAACCAGACGTCCATTGAGACAGCATTGGTGGGTCAGGACGCTGTGTGTGTCTGCGTCGGTGGAGTTCCGACCCGCAAGCCCGTAACGCTCTTCTCCCAAGGAGCGCGCAACGTATTGGCGGCCATGCAAAAGACACCGAAGTTGAAGTTGATCTCGGTGACGGGCATTGGAGCTGGGGACAGTCGGGGACATGGAGGGTTTGTGTACGACCGCATCATTCAACCCTTGCTTCTCAAGACCATGTTTGAAGACAAGGACCGGGAAGAAGTACTTTTGAAAGCAAGTCCACTCGACTGGACGATCGTCCGTCCTGGCATGTTGACCAATGGGGCACACACAGGCAAATATCGGGTTCTGACCGACTTGTCAGGCGTTACGGCAGGCAAGGTGTCTCGTGCGGACGTAGCCGACTTCATTTTGTCGGAACTGAGCATGCCGCATTACTCCCGAATGACCCCGCTCCTGACCTATTAGGCCTGTCGGTAAGATTCGTTACAGGGACTCATCACGCTGTCAAGCACTGATTGGATCGATTTTCTTTTGTGGTTAACGGTTTTCGGCTTTAGCGTGATCTGAAGCGGCGAGGAAACGGGAACAGACTGCACATTTACAGACGGCCTTGTTGCACTTATTGTGCGGGCCCAGATACGAACCGCTCGGCGGGGCTCCATTTGCAAAACGGGTCTATGCCAATGCATTCCCCTGAATCTTATCGAGCTTTCCCGCCGCCGGTCTGACCTGTCTACTGCATCTTCAATTTCACGTCTTGCAGAAAAATAATCGAATCTACTACGCCACCACTACTAACGGATTGCTTGGTTTAACACTTACATAACGGGGATCGAAGGTACTGCCCTTGGTCATCATGGCCCACAGAATTCGTGCATTCTTATTTGCCATCGCCACAGCCGCCTTTTGCCAGCCAGACTTTTCTCGCAGCTGATTCAGCCACCTTGATATGGGGTCATCGCGTTTTTGTGCTGTCATTACCGCTGACTTTGCACCCTGTATCAGCAACGTGCGCAGGTACATGTCACCGCGCTTTGTGATGCCGCCCAGACTAGTCTTCCCGCCGCTAGAGTTTTGCCTTGGCGTCAACCCCAACCAAGCACCAAACTGCGCACCGTTCTTGAACTGATGAAAGTCACCAACCGTAGCCACCAAGGCGGAGGCGGTGATCGGTCCAACTCCCATAAGCCCTTTAGCTGCCTTGGCCTGGGCGTCATCTTTGATGTGCGCATTGATGCGGTCATCGCACCATTGGATTCGTGTTTCAAGACCTTTCCATTGGTCATAGGCCTCCTGAATTACAAGCCGCGCCAATCCAGAGAGTTCGTTGGTGGCATCTTCCAACATATCGTTCAACCTCGCACGCAATTTCTCCGGCTTTATAGATACGACTAGGCCGAACTCGGTCAACATGCCCCGGATACGATTGATGCTCGCTGTCCGCTCTTCCTTTAACCCCTCGCGCAATCTGTGCACACACAATATGCCCTGCTGAACTGTGGACTTGACTGGCACAAAATGCATGTTCGGCCTGGATGCAGCCTCGCAAACAGCAGCTGCATCATTGGCGTCATTTTTGCCACGCTTGCCCTGCACCCGATAGGGGGCCACAAGGTGGGCCGCGATAACTTTGGCGTTCAAGCCAAGGGCAATAAGCTTACGAGCCCAATGGTGGGAGCCTCCACAGGCCTCCATAGCCACTAAGCATCCTGGCGGCAGCTGCGCACACCAGGGCAAAAACTTGTCTCGATTCAACTGACGGTTGGTGACCAGTTTGCCGCCAGCATCCACGGCGTGAATCTGAATCACCGTCTTAGCCAAGTCGACGCCAACTCGTGTAATCGCATTCATGGAACTTCCCCTTTCAAGTTTAAAGATTGACTTCCGCAATCCAATCTTGGCACTTTATGCCGCTACCTGAAAGTGGGGAGTCCCTTCGTATTTGCGAAAACCTGCCACTTCGACAAATTCCTATAGTCGGCGCGGCTTGCGGGGCGACAATGTTCATGTTCCACATCACCTAGGAGTCGGTGGAGACGGTTGAAATTGAGATGTTTTAGAGCATTTCGATTTAAAAACTACCTTGCTAACGGTGATTTTTGGCATATCGCCAGCATCTTGAGATGATGTGGCAGGTTTTCGCACGAATCTTACTGATGGGCCTTATAGCGTTTGAAAGTCCTATTCCCGCAGGGCGGCCCTCCGTATCGCGAGCCCCCGCAACCCATCCTGACTGCGCCTGTTCTGCGCAGCATCAACCCCTCGCTGGCACCTGCTGCCGGATCCAGGCCTTCAACTGCCGGATGAACACCGACGCCGCCGGATGCAGGGCGGCATGCTTGAGCATCGTCACGCCCTGGCGCGGCTGGGGCATGCTTTCCACGACGGGCACCCGCATGAGGTCATAGGCACTGGCATCGAGCATGCTGTCGGGCACCATGCCAACCATGTCCGAGTTGGCGATCAGCGACATCATTGCAAGGAATGACTCGCAACTCACCGTTGGCACCGGCGGATCGAGCCGATGCTCGCGGAACAACTGGTTCACGATGCGCCCCGGGCCGTCCTCGTGCCCGGCCACCACCCATTGGGCGGAGGTGAGGTCCGAGATGGTCCGAGCCCGCATCAGTGGATGCCCCTTGCGCACGGTGATGGTGATCTGGCCCAACAACAGCGTTTCAAAGGCCAGATCGGCGGGACGGCTATTGACCGGGACCGGGATCGGGCCGAAGTACGCGTCGATGGCGCCCTCCCGCAGGCGTTCCCAGATCGAGGGATAAAGGCCATCGCAGATCTTGGGCTGGACCCGCGGATGCCGGGCCAGGAAATCGGGAATGAAGCGCGGCAGGTACTGGATGGCAAACAGCGGCGACACACCGATGCTGACCTCGCCCGACAAAGTGCCGTGGTCCTGCTTGAAGGAATCCTGGATCGCGGCCATCTCGTGCTCGATCAGGCGCGCTTTGGACAGGAGTGTCTTGCCGGCAGGGGTGACCGAAACGCCGCGGACCGAACGCCGCAGTAGCGGGGTACCGACCTCGCGCTCAAGCAGGGTCAGGCTGCGCGACAGCGAAGGCTGCGACAAGCCCAGCACCTCGGCCGCCTTGCGGATGCTGCCGCTCCGCGCAGCCTCCATGAAAGCCTGCAAATGGTGGAGTTTGATCATTGCAGGCGCTGACCGAATTTCCCCCGGAGAACCAGGGCGTGTTGAAAGGTTAGGTGATAGCCAAAGTGCATAGCCCACATCTTAATCACACTATGCACCGAGCCAGCAAGCGGAAACAATGCACGCAGTTCTAACGGCGCCGGGCAAAAGGGCGCGACACCGACACAGGAATACGAGGAGAGACGATGAGCAGCAGCTTGATATGCATGTCCCACAGCCCACTGATGCTGGTCAAGGAGTTGCGGCCCCGGGAGCGCGACGCCGAAAAGCGCTTCTACGACACCCTGCGCAACTACAAGGCGCACCTGAAGGCCGACCCGCCCGATGTGGTGGTGTTATTCGCGCCCGACCATTTCAACGGCTTTTTCTATGACGCCATGCCTTCGTTCTGCATCGGCACCGAAGCCCGGACCACCGAGGATTGGGCCCTGCCCAAGGCCGACCTGAATGTGGACGCCGCGCTGTCCGAATCCCTGGTCCGCCACCTGCATGGCCGCGGATTCGATGTGGCCATCTCCAGGCGCATGCAGGTCGACCACGGCATGAGCATTCCGCTGCTGAAGCTCTTTGGCAGCCTGCGCCGGCCATTGGTGGTGCCGGTCTTCGTCAACTGCGCGGCCGATCCGCGCCCGTCCTTCAAGCGGGTCCGCCAGTTCGGCGAAGCCGTAGGTAAGTTCTTCCGCGCTCAGGACCTCAACGTTCTGTTCATCGGCTCGGGGGGGCTGTCGCACGACCCACCCACACCGCGCCCGGGCGCGCCGAAGGAGGTCATGCAACGCCTGATCGACCGCCACACGCCGGACGAAGCCGAGTACCGCCGCCGCGAGGCCCGGGTCATCGAGAACGCGCGACAACTGGCTGCCGGCACCGGGCCCCTGCTCGCACCGGACCGGCAATGGGACAAGACCTTCATCGACCGGCTGGTCGAAGGCGAGCTCAAGGTCTGCGACCGCTACACCGATGCCGCCGTGGACCGCGACGCAGGCTTCGGGGGCCATGAGGCCCGGGTCTGGCTGGCCGCCTTTGCGGCCATGCAGGCCACCCAGACCTTCCTGGCCACGCTGGACTTCTACCGGGTCGTCCCCGAATGGATCACCGGCATGGCTGCGGCCCACGCCTGCCTGCCTCAACGCAGTGCATAAGTCCGATGAACGACCAACCCACACAACCACCTGGAGACACTATGCAAGCCCTGAGACGCAAATTGATACTGGCCAGTGCCCTGCTGCCCGCCGTAGCCCTGGCCCAATCCGCACTGAGCAAGTCCCGTCCGGTCCGAATCGTCGTCGGATTCGCCCCCGGCACCCCGCCTGAGGTCGTAGCACGCATCCTGGCGGAGAGCATGGCGCGCAGCACCGGGCTGAGCTTCATCGTCGAGAACCGGCCCGGTGCCGGCGGCTCCCTCGCCGCCGACGCCGTTGCCAAGTCTGCCCCCGATGGGTACACCCTGATGATGGGGGTAGCGGCCAACCTGGCGGTCGCACCGCATCTGCTGCCGTCGGTCAAGTACAACCCGGCGACCGACTTCACCGCGATCGGTTTCGTCCAGAAGAGCCCATATTTCCTCACCGTAAATGCGGCATCACCGGTACACACACTGAAGGACATGGTCGAACTGAACCGCAAGAGCCCCGGCTCCGTGTCGGTAGCCATCCCCGGGCTGGGGACGCCCCACCACCTGGCCCTCGAACTGCTGATGGGCAAAACCGGCACACGCTTCACCGTGGTCCCGTTCCCAGGCAGCCTTCCCCTGGTGACCGAGACCGTCAGCGGGCGCGTCACCGGCATGCTCGATGCGGCCTTCCCGCTGGTGCTGGACTTCGTTCGTCAGGGAAAGCTGCGCCAGATCGCCGTGACCGACAGCGAGCGCAGTCCCCGCTTTCCGGATCTGCCGACCACGGTGGAACAAGGCTACCCGGACCTCACCATGTACTCCTGGTGGGGCATGGTAGGTCCGGCAGGACTCCCTGACCCGATCGTGCGCGAACTCAACCAGGCACTCAATGCCGCGCTGGCCAGCCCGGACGTCAAGCAGCGAATGACCGCCGAAGGCTTCGACGAAAAGGCGCAGCGCTCATCGACACCGGCCGAGTTCGCCGCCTGGATCAAGAGCGAATACGCGCAGGCCGGCAAGGTCGTCAAGGACGCCAACATCCGGCTGCAGTGAAACCGCAAACCATCCGAACCTCATGCTCACACCAGACCAACGCCAACACGCTGCCGCGGCACTCGACCAGGCCGACCTGCAGCGCCAGGTCATCCCGCAGGTCAGCCAGACCTACGCCAGGATCGAGTTGGAAGACGCCTATGCCATTCAGAACCTCTGGCTCGATCGCCGCAGGGCACGCGGCGCACGCCTGATCGGACGCAAGATCGGGCTGACCTCGCGCGCCATGCAGATGGCGTCGAACTTCAACGAACCGGACTACGGTTTCCTGACCGACGACATGGTCATGGCCGATGGCGCACAGATAGAGGCGCGTCGCTTCCTGAGCCCGCGGCTGGAAGTCGAACTCGCATTCGTGATGGGCGCCGACCTGCAGGGCGCCGGCTGCACCATTGCCGATGTGATGCGCGCCACCGAGTTCGTCACCCCCGCCCTGGAGTTGATCGCCTACCGGACCGAAGTGCCACGAGCCATCACGGACACGATTGCCGACAACGCCGCCGCGGGCGCCATAGTCGTGGGCGGCCGCATGGTGCGCCCGTTCGACATCGACATCCGCTGGGTGGGCGCCACGCTCAGCAAGAACGGAGTCATCGAGGAGTCGGGTGTTTCCGCTGCAGTGATGGGCCACCCCGCTGCAGGCATCGCCTGGCTGGTCAACAAACTCGCGCCGCACGGAGCCGGTCTTCAGCGCGGCCAGTATGTGTTGGGCGGCTCATTCACCCGGCCCGTGAGCGTCGCACCCGGCGACGTCGTTCAGGCCGACTACGGCCCGCTTGGCGCCATTGGCGTCCGATTCATCTGATCACCGTCCCCTCCCTCCAAAACTCCATGACATACCAATCTCTCGAAGACATCCTGCGGAATGAAGGCAGCATCCTGCCCACGTTGCGCAATTCCAAGGCCGGCATGTACCTCTACCCGGGTGTCGCAGCCGAATTCACCAACTGGCGCGATGAACAGCGCGCCTGGCGCGAGTCCGCGGTGTTGTTCGACCAGTCGCACCACATGCACGAAGCCATCGTGGAAGGGCCCGAAGCCTTCGCATTCCTGCAAGGGCTCGCCGTCAACAGCTTCGCCAACTTCGAATGCAACCGCGCGAAGCAATTCATTGCCACCAATCCGGAAGGTTTCTTCATCGGCGACATGATCGCTTTCCGGGAGCGTGAAGACCAGTTCGTGCTGGTCGGACGCGAGGTGATTGCAAACTGGGTGGAGTTCAACGTCAGCCAGAGCGGGCGCAATGTACGCGTGCGACGCGACGCGCGCTCGCCGGCGCGGCCGGACGGCAAGGCGATCGCCCGCCTGCACTACCGCTTTCAGATCCAGGGACCCCAGGCCCACCGGATCATCGAGCGCATCCATGGCGGGCCCATCCCGGACATCCGGTTCTTCATGGTCGACACGATCAATATCGGGACCAAGCGGGTGCGCGCGCTGCGCCACGGGATGGCAGGCGCCCCCGGGCTCGAGATCTGGGGCCCGTACGACGACAAACCCTACATCCGCGACACCATTCTGCAGGCGGCCCGGGATCTGGGCATCGACCTGCGCCAGGTTGGCAGCCGCGCCTACCCGACCAACACGCTGGAGTCCGGCTGGATTCCCAATCCCCTGCCCGCGGTGTACACCGGCGATGGCCTGATGCAACGCTACCGGGAGTGGCTGCCGGTGGACAGCTACGAGGCAGCGGGCGCGCTGGGCGGCAGCTTCGACTCGCAGGACGTGCGCGACTACTACGTCACCCCCTACGACATGGGCTACGCCAACTTCATCAAATTCGACCATGACTTCATCGGCCGTCAAGCACTGGAAGCCATGCAGAACCGGCGCCATCGCAAAAAGGTCACCTTCGAGTGGAATGCCGAAGACGTCGTCAAGGTGTTTGCCTCGATGTTCGGCCAGGATGCCAAGCACTTCAAGTGGATAGAGTTTCCCTGGATCAACTACGCCGCCACCATGGTCGACAAGGTACTGCGCGACGGGGAACTGGCCGGCATGTCGCTGTTCTCCGGGTATAGCTACAACGAGCGCTGCATCTTGTCGCTCGGCCTGGTGGACCAGGATGTCCGCATGGGCGATGTGCTGACGATGGTTTGGGGCGAACCACCCGGAACCAGCGGACTCACCTCGGTCGAAGCGCACGAACAGACGACCATCCGCGTGCGCGTGTCTCCGACCCCCTATGCCCGGCAGGCACGCGAAGAATATGCCAGTGGATGGCGTACCAGCGCAAGCTGAGAGACCACGGTGTCGATCACCCCTCCAGCGCCTCGCCGACCGAATGTCATTTTCATCGTTGCAGATGACCTGGGGTACGCCGACCTGGGCTGTTATGGCGGCCGCGATGCCGATTTCGGGCCGGTATCGCCACACCTGGATGCGCTGGCGGTCGGTGGCCTGCGGTTCACACAGGGCTACTCCAATTCGCCGGTCTGCTCACCGACCCGTTTTGCCCTGATGACGGGGCGCTACCAGTACCGCTACCGCGGGGGCTGCGAAGAGCCAATCAACGTGCGCAGCAAAAACAGCGCGGTCCTGGGCCTGCCGCCCGACATCCCGAGCTTGCCGTCCATGCTGCGCTCGGTCGGCTACCGCACAGCGCTGGTCGGCAAGTGGCACCTGGGCTACCCGCCGGCGTTCGGTCCGATCCGTTCCGGTTACGAGGAGTTCTTCGGTCCCATGTCGGGCGGTGTCGACTACTTCGACCACAGCAGCAACGGCGGTGTACACGATCTGTTCGAGGGCGAGGCAGAGGCGCATACCCAGGGGTATCTCACCGACCTTCTCACCGCCAGGGCGATCGACTACATCGAACGCCGGGCCGCCGAACCCTTCTTCCTGAGCCTGCATTACACCGCGCCGCACTTTCCGTGGCAGACACGCGAGGGCCAGCCCCTGCCGCGGGACACGGCAGGCGGCCTGTTCCACCTGGACGGCGGCAATGTCGCGGTGTACCAGCGCATGATCCACCACATGGATGAGGGCATTGGTCGCATCGTGGCCACCCTGGGTGCCCGCGGCCTCGACGACAGCACCCTGATCGTCTTCACCAGTGACAACGGCGGTGAGCGCTTCAGCGACAACTGGCCGTTGGTGGGTGGCAAGATGGACCTGACCGAAGGCGGCATCCGCGTGCCGTGGATCGCACGTTGGCCAGGCACTATCGCGTCGGGCCGGGTCAGCACACAGCAGTGCATGACGATGGACTGGTCGGCGACGATATTAGACTTGGCCGGCCACGGTGTGCCACCAGAACTGGACGGCGTCTCCCTTGCGGCCGTACTGGCAGCGCCCGAGCGCAAATTCCCTCGCCCCCTGTTCTGGCGCATGAACCACCGCGGCCAGCGCGCCCACCGCGACGGCGACTGGAAGTACCTGCGCGTGGACGGCAACGACTACCTGTTCAATCTCTCGGAAGACGCTCGCGAACGCGCCAATCTGGCGCTGCGGCAGCCCGGCCGCCTGGCCGCCATGTGCACTGCGTGGGACGAATGGAACGCGGCCCTGCCCCCGATCCCGGTCGACGCGAGTGTGAGCCCGGGGTACTCCGTGCGAGACATGCCGCAACGATGACGCACCGGGGGTGATGCTGCATCACAACTCTGGTGGCTGCATATTTCAGTCCATTGCGGCCCCCACAAACGTTTCGCAAAGAATCTCCTGCAAGAGTGCCGGACCAACCCACGCGAACCCAAGCCAACTGGGGTGCTGCACGCCGCCCGAATACATGTCCGACCGCGCCAAGGAGGCATGGGACTACGCGGTGGCCAATTCGCCACCGTACTTGCTGTCTGGGCTTGATGGCGCGGTGCTGGAGCGGTGGGCGAACTGCCCCGGCATGTACCGCGAGGCCGTCCATTCACACAAATCCGTACCCAGTAGTCACACAAAACTGACCCTGCGTGAACAATGGATTTAGCTCTGTCGAAAGGGCTGAGTCGCCCAAACGGCACCATGACCCATGCCACCCCAAAAAGCGTGGTTCCTGGGCATGCACTAGTGGCCAGC
>CAJAXU010000703.1 GCA_903948045.1 uncultured beta proteobacterium
CGTGTTGGCAGAGGGTGAAGAAGTGGCCCAAGTGGCGGCCAAAAGTGGCTTGGTGGCCATGTGTGGTCACACCCGGCGCTTCAACCCCAGCCACCAGTATGTGCACAAAGAGATCGCGGCAGGGCGCTTCAACATCCAGCAAATGGATGTGCAAACCTACTTTTTCCGCCGCACCAACATGAATGCGCTGGGCCAGGCGCGTAGCTGGACCGACCACCTGCTGTGGCACCATGCTGCCCACACGGTCGACCTGTTTGCGCACCAGTGCGGCAGCCCGATCGTCAAGGCCAATGCGCTGCAGGGGCCGATTCACCCGACGCTGGGCATTGCCATGGACATGAGCATTCAGCTGCAGGCGGCCAATGGCGCCATCTGCACGCTGAGTCTGAGCTTCAACAACGACGGCCCCTTGGGCACGTTCTTTCGCTATATCGGCGACAGTGCCACCTACCTGGCCCGTTACGACGACCTGTACACCGGTAAGGAAGAAAAGATCGATGTCAGCCAGGTGGCCGTTAGCATGAACGGCATTGAGCTGCAGGACCGTGAGTTCTTTGCCGCCATTCGCGAAGGCCGCGAACCCAACAGCAGCGCGTCGCAGGTGTTGGCCTGTTACGAGGTGCTGCAGGGGCTGGAGCGGCAGCTGGCTGGCGCCTGAGGCCAGGGCCGCCGGCCTGGCTGCGTCAGTTTTTCTCGATGCCCACTTCCTTGATCAGCTGTCCCCAGCGCTGGTAGGCGTCGCGCGTGATTTTGTCCAGCTCTTCTGGCGTGGACGACTCTGAGGTGTAGGCGCCGGTCTTGAAGTTCTCTTTGACGCTGGCCTGCGCGTGAGAATCGACCAGCGCGGCGTTGATTTTCTTGACGACGGCAGGCGGCATATTGGCCGGGCCGTACCA
The DNA here is from genome assembly GCA_903948045.1 of uncultured beta proteobacterium. Taxonomy (GTDB): domain Bacteria; phylum Pseudomonadota; class Gammaproteobacteria; order Burkholderiales; family Burkholderiaceae_C; genus Rhodoferax. Next base: position 897 of record CAJAXU010000703.1, read on the forward strand.
GCCCAGGAAACTGGTCAGGTCCAGGTTCTTCAGGCCGAACTCCGCCAGGGTGGGTACATCTGGCATCAGTGGCGTCCGTTTGGGTGCGCCCACAGCCAGGATTTTGGCTTTGCCGCTTTGGGCATAGCCAATGCCCGCAGCGGCTGAGCTGAAGGCAATTTGCACACGGCCGTTGTACAGGTCTGGCGCCACCTCCGCACCACCTTTGTAGGGCACGTGCACCAGGTCAGTCAGTCCGCTTTGATTTGCAAAAATTTGCCCAAAAATGTGGGCGGAGGTGCCGACGCCAAACGAGGCATAGCTCAATTTCCCGGGGTTGGCCTTGCCGTAGGCGATCAGTTCACGCACATTGTTGACCCCCAGGCTGCTGCTCACCACCAGGACCAGCGGGCCTTGGGCACCCATGGAAATGGGCGTGAAATCCTTGAACGGATCAAAGGTCACCGCCTTGAGCGTGTGGGGAATTTGGGCCAGGGTTGACGACGCGCTGTAAAAAATCGTGTAGCCGTCCGGCGCCGCCTTGATCAGCTCCTGCGCCGCCAAGAGGGTCCCGGCACCGGGACGGTTGTCCACAATCACTGGGGTTCCCAGGATCTCAGACAGGCGCGGGGTGACGGCCCGGGCTTGGGCATCGACACCAATGCCGGGCGGGAACCCGACGATGACCCGGATGGCTTTGCCCTTGATCGGGAACTCTTGCGCCTGCGCGCCCAGGGCGGCCAGCCCAAAAAGCAGGGCTGGCAGCAGGCGACGGCTGATGGAGCGGGTGGATGTGGTCATGACAATGTTCCTCTTGAGTTGGTGTGGTCGTAAAAACTTGGTAGACGGCTTCAGCGCCCGGTGGCCGATCGCTGGATGGCTTCAGCGGCTTTCTCGGCAATCATCAAGGTCGGCCAGGCGGTGTTGCCGGAAATCAGGGTTGGCATGACGGAGGCGTCACAGACCCTGAGCCCTGCCACACCATGCACCTTGAGGTCGGCATCGACGACCGACTGGGCGTCCGCCGCCAGCCCCATGCGGGCGGTGCCGGCCGGATGGAAAATCGAGGCACAGTTGTCGCGGAAGACCTGCAGCAGCCCGTCGTGGTCTTGATCCGAGACGCCGTTGCCCGCCCAGTTTTCGCGTGGGGCGTACGGCTTCAAGGCGTCTTGCCGCATGATGCGGCGCGTGGTGCGGATGCTGTCCACAGCCACTTGCTGGTCACGTTCGGTCAGCAGGTAGTTGTGGGTCAACAGCGGGGCGGCGTGGGCATCCTTGGACGCCAGGCGAACTTGCCCCCGACTGCTGGGCTGCAGGTCGTAAGAGATCATGGTCACCCCGGGGTAGGGGTCAAACACCTTGCCCATGTTGGTCCGCGAAAACGCCAACACGTTATAAGCCAGATCGGGTCGCTGGAGCCCTGGGCGCGAATGGGTGAACAGGCCGACCTGACAGGGGGCCATGGTCAACGGACCTTGGCGCAGAGTCAAAAATTTCGCCAGCATGGCCAGGGTGCGCCAGCGAGAGTTCATGTGCCGGTTCAGCGTGTCGGCGCCGTCAATCCGATAGCGAACCGCCACTTGCAGGTGATCCTGCAAATTGGCCCCGACGCCCGGCATGTCGCGCAACAGGGGGATGCCGAGCGCCTGCAAGTGCGCGGCCGGTCCCAGCCCGGACCGCATGAGCAGGGTGGGGGAGGCATAAGCGCCCGCACACAGCAGCACTTCGGCCGAGGCCAGGGCGAGATGCTTGCCCCCCGCGTGGTGATAGTGGACGCCCACGGCCCGACCGGCGCGCATTTCCAGGCGATCGGTCACAGCCTGCGTTCTGATGCACAGGTTGGGGCGGCTTTTGATAGGCTTCAAGAATGCGTCAGCAGCACTCCAGCGCAGGCCTTCGCTTTGGCTGACATGGATCGGACCAACCCCGTCAGCATCGCCACGGTTAAAGTCATCGCAGTACGGAATGCCGGCTTGTTGTGCCGCCAAGCTGATGCGGTCGTTGATCGGCCAGTGCACCCGCGCCTGATTGACACGCCACTCGCCAGAGGACGCATGCGCCGCGCTGTCACCACCAAAAAAATTCTCGTGTCGTTTGAAGTAGGGCAGCACATCGTCCCAGCCCCAGCCTGGCAGACCCCCGTCACGCCAAGCGTCGTAATCCGCCTGGTGGCCGCGAATCGCCACCATGCCGTTGATGGCGGTGGAGCCGCCCAGCACCTTGCCGCGTGGGACCTTGAGGCGCCGCCCCGCCAGTCCGGCCTCGGCTTCGGTTTCCCAGCACCAGTCAAAGCGGGGGTTGCCAATGGTGTTGCGGTAGCCCACCGGCACGCGAAACCAAAGGGATCGGTCGGCCTCACCGGCCTCCAGCAGCAAGACGTGGTGCTGTGGGTTGCTGGACAGGCGGTTGGCCAGCAGGCAGCCGGCGGCGCCGGCCCCGACAATCACATAGTCGAACGATTCGGGTGACATGTCAGGGGCTCTGCCGCGCTGGCGCCGAACGCTGCTTATTGCTTTTCAATGCCAGCCTGCTGCACTAGAACGCCCCATTTGCCCAAGGCCTCAGCGCCCAGGGTTGCCAGGTCTTGCGGTGTCGACCAGTCGGCGGTGTAGGCGCCGGTTTTGAAGAACTCTTTGACCGAATCCTGCGCCAAGGCGATCTTGAGCGCATCGTTGAGTTTCTTGACCACGGCCGGGTTCATGTTGGCCGGACCATACCAACCCAGAAAGCTGGTGATATCCAGGTTTTTCAGGCCCTGCTCGGTGAGGGTGGGCACATCTGGCATGAACGGATTACGCTCGGGTGAGGCCACGCCCAGCAGCTTGACCTTGCCGGTTTTGGCATTCTGGATCGCTGCTGGTGCCGCGTCAAAGGCCAACAGCAGCCGACCACCCAACAAGTCCTGCGCCATGTCCGAGCCGCCCTTGTAGGGTATGTGCACCATGTCGGTCATGCCGGTTTGGGTCGCAAAGATCTGACCAAAAATATGCGCCGAAGAGCCGATCCCGAAGGAGCCGTAGTTCAGCTTGCCCGGGTTCTTTTTGCCATAGGCCACCAGTTCGGCGACGTTCTTGACACCCAGCTCGGCATTCACCACCAGTACCAAGGGGCCGCGTGCACCCAGCGAGATCGGGGTGAAGTCTTTGATGGGGTCGTAGGTGGCCGCCTTCAGGGTGTGGGGGTTTTGCGCCATCGTGGTCGAGGCGCTGTAGTAAATGGTGTGGCCGTCTGGCACCGCCTTGATGACCTCTTGCGAGGCGATGATCGTGCCGGCGCCCGGCTTGTTGTCAATGACGACCGGTACCCCCAGCAGTTCAGCCAGCTTGGGCGTGACGGCACGCGCCTGGGCATCCACCCCAATGCCAGGGGGAAACGCCACCACCACGCGGATGGGCTTGCCCTTAATGGGGAACTCCTGGGCCAAAGCAGCCGCAGCCGTGAGCGTGATGGCAGCGCCGGCCAGAACTCGAATCAATGTCTTCATTTCAATTGCCTTTCAAAAACACACAAAAAATAGGATGGGGGAGGGAATCGGATGCGTCACTCGGTCTTGATGAGCACGGCACCCTTGCCGGTCGGGCTCACGTTGGCGCGGTAGATTTGTAGCCAGCCCGTGTCATGCAGCGGGGGTGTCGCGCGCCAGGCCGCGCGCCGTTCGGTCCATTGCGCCTCGGTGATTTGCAAATCAACGCGCTGGGTGTCCAGGTCAATGCAGATGCTGTCGCCGTCTTCGACCATGGCAAGGGGGCCACCGGTGGCCGCTTCGGGGGAAAGCTCAGCCAGCACCAGGCCTTTGCAAACCAGGCCAGACAGATGCCCGTCGGTCAGCATGGCCACTTCTTCGCCCAGGCCCATGCCGTCCAGCGCAAACACCACCCGTGATGCGCCGCCTCCCATGGCCGGGCCGCCACAGACGCCGGCGCCACGCATCACGACGACCTGGCCGGGCTGCACCACACCATCGCGGATAGCGGCCAAGGCCGTGTCCGACGTAGAAAAGCAGATGGCGGGGCCCACGAACTGCCGGCGCGTGCGCTCAACGATGCCGGTCTTGACGATGGCACAGTCAGGCGCCAGATTGCCGCGCAGAATCATGATGGCCGGGCGGCTGGACACAGGGTCTGTCATGGGGCGTATCACGGCCGCGTTGGTCACAACCGCATTGGCCAACTCCTGGCCCACCGTCAGACCAGAGACCGTCATGGGCGCTTCGTGCATCAGTGCTCGCAGCTGCTTCATCAGGGCGCGGCTGCCGCCGGCGGCTTCAAATTCCTCGATGGTTCCGTTGCCGACCGGCCGGATGGCTGACAGCACCGGAACTTGGGCCGACAGCCGCTCGAACATGGCATAAACATCAATCTGCAGCCTGGCCTCGGTGGCGATGGCCTGCAGATGTTTGACGCAGTTGATCGAGCCGCCGACCGCCAGCACGGCCATGACAGCATTCTCAAAGGCGTCGGCGCTCAGGATGTCGCGGGGCTTGAGGTCATCCAGCACCATTTGCACGATGCGGGCACCCGCGCGTCGCACGTCTTGCATCATCGCTTCGCTCATGGCTGCCACCGGCGTGCTGCCCGACAGCGCCATGCCCAGCGCTTCGGTGGCGATATGCATGGAGTTGGCGGTACCCATGCCTGAGCACACCCCGGGGCTGCGAATGGCCTCCCGGCTCATGCCGACCAGTTCCTCTTTGTCAAGATGCCCGGTCAGGGCATGCATGGCGCCGATGAAAATTTCTTCGATGTCGACATGTTTGCCCTTGTACTCGCCACTGGCCTGGTAGCCGCAAGGGACGATCAGGGAGGGAATATTCAGGCGGGCCGCCGCCATGATCTGACCTGGCACGGTCTTGTCGCAGGACGCCAGGCAGACCATGCCATCGAGCTGGGCGCCCTCGACGGCGACCTCAATGTCGTTGGTGACCAGATCGCGCGATGCCAGGATATAGCCGCCCCGTGCACCGGCGCCGGTGATGAAATCGCTAGGCGCACAGGTCCGGATTTCGAACGGAATGGCACCGGCATCGCGAATCGCTTGCTTGATGACGACAGACACCTGGTCGAGGTGGCTAAAGCAGCTGGCCAACTCCGAGGATGAGTTGACCACCGCGATCTTGGGTTTCTCGCAGTCGGCTTCTGAGAGGCCCAGTGCTTGCCATTGGGCGTTTCGGACCGACCACAGGTAAGAACCACGGGGAAAATTGCTGCGCAAGGGGCGGGTCATGTTGATCACTTTCAAATGTGTTTCAGTTGGCTGTAACAGTCGCCGATGCGGGCCGGACTTCGACCCAGCCTTCGTCGGCGTTGACGCTCACCCAATCGCCGGTGGCGATGAGGCTCAAGGGGTCCAGGTCAAAATCTGTCATGGCGGGGGCGTGCGTCACCACCGCGCCCAAAGCTATCTTGGTCGTCATGTGGGTAAAGATGAAGGCCGCAGGTGCGGTGCCCATCAGCCGGCACATATGGAAGGTGTTGGACCAGCCCGATGAGCCTTTGGCCCCTGGGAACACCAGCACCCGGCCTTTGAACGACTGCCCGCGCAGGGGGTGGTGGGTTTCGATGATGGTGCCGGATCGGGGGTCGACGCCGCCCCAGCCAGAGATAAAGGCCGTGGTCACCAGGGCCAGCCCTTCAGACTTGCCGCCCACCACTTTTCTGCCGCGCAACATCAAGCTGCTCATGCCAAGCCGCCTTCCCAGCGCCCGGTACAGGCGGCGTTGACGCAATCTTGCGTGGTGCCGAACCAGGCTTGCACGCCCAGGATCGCAGGCAGGTAATGCGCCTGTTTGGCTGAATCCAGCGCCACCACTTGCGTGCCCTCAGGCACGGCCCGACTCATGGCCGAGCAGCTGTCGCTCATCATGATGCCGCCGGCGGCCTCGATGATGCGGGTGTAGCCATTCTGGTCGGCCAGGGTCTTGATGGCGCGGGGCGTGAACACCCAGAGCTCACAGTTGGTGTGCACTTTGCGGCCCTCGATCATTCGGGCCAGCTCCCACAGCTGCTCGATGTTGTAGTGCGGGCAGCCCAGCATCACGTAGTCGACATCGCGGCTATTGCCGTTGGCATTGAGCCGCTCATAGGTGGCGCGCCGTTCGCGCGCGCCGTAGTGGATCACCTCGGTCGGCCGCCGCTGTCCGAAGGCCATCTCAAGGCTCTGGGCCTCTGGGGTAATGCCGACAATGTGGTACATCTCCACGCCGCCAGACGACGAGGCAGAGGCTCCAAAATGCTTGAGTTGGGTCAGCCCCGGTACCCGTGCCAGCGACTGTTGCGGTGACAGCACGGGGATCTGATCCTTCACTTGATCACCGATGAAGTAGCCGAGCAGGCCCCACTCCGAGGTGCCCTCGATCGCTATGTCCAGCTCCACCAGATGGGTGCCCAGACGGTTAGCTGGCAGGTGGTAACCCCAGTAGGGGATGCGTTCGGTGAGCATTGCCGCGCCCGTGCTCTCGCGCCCCTCGGTGTTGGTGCGTGCCCCCAGCACCGAATTGCAATAAATCACAGCCGAGGACTCCATCCAGGCGCAGTGCTCGCCCCGTGTGGGCACATTACCGACCTGGTAGGGGGTGCAGGTGTTGAGCAGCTGTACCCCCAGGCCCGCAGTAAAGCGCTCACCGGTTTTGTAAAAGCGGATGGTTTCTTCGTTCACGCCCATGCGCACTGGCTGCTCTGGGTCGAAGCCCAATTGCAGGTGGCTGCTGAAGGCGCGTACCGGCGGGATGTTCACCACCTGATCGCTGTCGAGGTTGAACTCAGAAAACACCGCATCCATGCCGCCACGGGCCTGGGCAAAGTCCCGCATGAAGGGGGTGGTGGCACCGACGGTGCCGCAGACGTTGCGGGTTTCCACCAGGCATTCGGCGCCCAGGGCTTCGCCATAGCGCACCAGCAAGTCCATGGCCCGGCCAATAGCAGCACCCTGGTCGCCTTGCAGCATGGATTGTTCAATGTCGCTCAGCTTCATACAGCACTTGCCTTATTGGTTTCGATCAGGTGGCCACCCATGGCTTGCGCCAGTGCGCGGGTCAGTTCGGTCAGTCGTGGAACAATCTCATGGACCAAGCGGCTTTCTGAAAACCGAAAGGCCGCGCCGCCACAGTTCACGGAAAAAACCTCACCGCTAGGGCCGCGCAGTGGCAACGAGACCGAGTTGATGTCTGGGTGAAATGTGCCCAGTGAGATGCAATAACCCGTTTTGGCCGCCTCGGCCAGCGCCTGTTGGAGTTGCTCGCCCACGGCGGGCCAAGCCTCGGCGTGGCGCTGGCGCAGTTGATCCAGCAGGCTATTGCGCATCGGCTGTTCGACACCCGACAAATAGGCTCGCCCCAAGGCAGAGGTGGCCAGCGGTGTGCGGGTACCGGTGTCCACCCGCGCTGACAGCATCGACCCCGATGCCCGACAAGCTTCAATCACCACCATCTCCAGGCCATCTCTCAAGGCAAGGTAGAGCGAGCCCTCTGTTTCGTCGGCCAGCGGTTGCATCCATTGGCGAAACAAACCGCGCTGATCCACGCCAGCCAAAAAAGCGTGGGACAGCGACACCAGCCCTGGCCCCAGGGTGTAACGGTCGCCCGCGACCGTCAGACGCATCAGCCCCAGCACGCACAGCGTCGCCGCCAGACGGATGACCGTTGGGCGCGGAATCCCGGTGAGGTTGGCGAGCTCTGCCGCACTCAGGCTCAGTGTCTGCGCGTTAAAGCAATGCAGCAGTTTCACGCCGCGTTCCAGCGCACTGACGGTGTCTGCGCGACTGACCTCAGAAGCCTGTTGACTGGTCATGTGCAAGCCCTAGAGCAGGCGGCGTTCAAGCGACGACTGCGGGTGCTGTCACCCGGGGCCGCAGGTAGACACCCTGTGCCAGGAGCGCGGCCTGCAGCGCATCAACAGCCACCGCCCGGGGCTGTACGCCCTGGCTTACCGCCAACGCCGCCGCCACGCCGGCAGCCTGGCCCGTGATCCAGCATTGCGGGATTTCGCGCATGAAGCCATGCGAATTTTTGTCGCAGGAGACATGCTTGCCGCAGGCCAGCAGCCCGTCGAGTTTTTTGGGTACCAAGGCGCCGTAGGGAATGGAGATATTGGGGAACTTGGGCGAGACCGCCGGGGACACGCCGATCTCATCCGCCAGCGCCACCCCGTTGGGCCAGTCAGACCGCAACACGGCCCCGGTGCCCTGCAGGCGCCGGGTGTGGCGCACACCCACCTGCGGCGCACTGAGCATCATGTAGGCATTGGCAAACCCCGGCGCATGGGCCCGGTAAAACGCCAAATGCGCCTCCATGGCGCGATGGGAGCGGACTTCGACCGCCGTCAAATCGTCGACATTCAGCCCGTCATAACCCGACTGGCGCGGCCCCATGAACAGGGCAACGTCATTGCGCCAGGACACAAACGGCCGCTCAAACAGGCCGCAGGTCGTGCGCCCCAGCGCCATGAAATCTGAAAACTGCTGGGGCGAGCCGGCTTTGAACTCAAGCCAGGCGTTCATGTCTACCCCGGCAAACAGCCAGGCGGTGTTCATGCAGTGGTGCACGTCGCCCTGCTCGATGTCGTTTTCAAACTGGGCGCCGGCCCGTGCGAACATGTCGCCGTCACCCGTGGCGTCGATCACGACCTTGGCCATGACGGCCATGCGCCCCTCTTTGCTCTCAAAAATCGCGCCCTTAACGACGCCGTCTTCGACGATGGGCAGTGAGGTCCAGCTGTGATAGACCAGCTTCACGCCCTGCTCGATCACCATTTCTTGCGAAAGCAGCTTGAGCCGTTCGGGGTCGATGGTGGGCGACCAGGTCACGACACCGTGGTAGGCCGCAGTCCGGTGCGACCAATGGGCCGCGCGCTGCACATCGGTGGAACCCCATTCGGCCGGTGCTGGGCCGGCGATGGCGTCGTCGGGCAGGCGATCCATCAGTTCTTTGGCAATGCCTTGGATCACCAGCTCGCCCTGCCAATCGGTCATTCGGTCAATCCAGATCACCAGGCCACCGGTGGAGAGCCCGCCCAAATGGTTGTAGCGTTCCAGCAAAGCCACGCTGGCACCCTGCCTGGCGGCGGCAATGGCAGCCGCCGTGCCGGACGGCCCACCTCCCACCACCAGCACATCGCAGCGGTGATAAACCGGAATTTCTCGGCCTGATTCCCACCAAGTGCCCCAGTCTGGCCGCGTCGGGCGTGCTTCGCTTTCAAAGATGTCGGACGTCAGGATGCGCTCATCAGAGCGAATAATTGTTTTCATTGCATTCGGCAAAAGGCCGGCATCAGGTGTTTTCAATATTTTGGACAGTTTGTCCAAAATATTGAATTTGGCGCATAGGGCTTACCCTTGGGTGGCCAAATAAACCCGGTCTGGTCGATTCGAACCATGCCCGGGCCTAAGCCGGGCCGTATCGAATTACCATGCGGTATCGTTCACTTGATGTACTGATGATGCAAGACACCGGACCGGCTACCCCACAACTCAACTTCTTTGCCGACATGTCGGCGCTAGTCGGCCTACCCCTGGAGGTGGGGCAAACGCCGCGCGGCCGACGCCGCGTGGTACCCATCACAGGCGGTGAGTTCAAGGGCCAAGGTTGGGTGGCGCGCATCCTCCCGGGCGGCGCAGATTTTCAGTTGATTGCGGGCGATAGCCTGGCGTTGCTTGAGGCGCACTATGTGCTGGAAACCGATGGCGGCGACCTCATTTATGTGCACAACCGTGCCATTCGCCATGCGTCGCCCGACGTGACCGCCAAGCTGCTGAGCGGTCAGCCGGTGGATCCGGCGCTGGTGTACTTCAGGTGCACACCCACGTTTGAGACCGGGTCCAGCAGCCTGGGATGGATCAATCACCGGCTGTTTGTTGGCAGTGGTGTTCGCGAACCTGAGCGTGTTGTTATCCGCTTCTTTGAATTGGCGTGATTGGGGTTCGGCTTGCCCTTGGCTTGCTTAGGGCTGCCTAGTCTGATTGCCTGTGCTTGACAATCGGTTGTTTTACGGCCACAGGAGAATGCCCCTTGCAGGCTAAAGATTCACTCACCGGCGCCTCAGGCGTCGGCAGCATGCCAACCTGGTTCATCCCCCACGGCGGCGGCCCCTGCTTTTTCATGGACTGGAACCCGCCCCGTGCCTGGGACCGCATGGCCGAGTTCCTGAAGGGCCTGGCGGCCACTTTGCCGGCGCCGCCACGTGCCATCGTGGTGGTGTCTGCGCATTGGCTGGAGGGGGCGTTCAGCGTCACCAGCGGCGCTCAGCCTGATTTGATTTTTGACTACCACGGCTTCCCGCCGCACACCTATGCCTTGCAATACCCGGCGCCGGGTGAGCCTGCGCTGGCGGCGCGGGTGGCCGAGCTGTTGGCGGATGCCGGTTTGCCCGCCCAGCAAAACGCCAGTCGTGGCTTTGACCATGGCATGTTCATCCCGATGCTGCTGATGTTCCCGGCGGCCGACATCCCGGTGGTGCAGTTGTCGCTCAGCACCACGCTGGACCCGGCGCTTCACCTGGCTGCTGGCCGGGCGCTGCAGGCTCTGCGTCAAGAGGGGGTGCTTATCATCGGCAGCGGCATGAGCTATCACAACATGCGCGGTTATGGTGATCCGCGGTCGGGACCCATTTCGGATGAATTTGACGACTGGCTAACGGCTGCCGTGCAAGCCGCGCCGCCCCAGCGTCAGCAAAGCCTGATCGACTGGGCCCAGGCGCCGTCAGCCCGTCTGTCGCACCCGCCGCGCGCCGAGGAGCACCTGTTACCGTTGATGGTGGTGGCTGGTGCGGCCGGTGAAGATGCTGGCCTGAAGGTGTTTACCGACCGCGTGATGGAGACCACGCTGTCGGCCTTCCGGTTTGGCCCAGCGGCGGCCTGAGCCGCGCCGGCTTACTTCTTGTCCTTGGCCATCGATTCTTCCATGGCCTTCATCGGGTCTTCGTCGGCCTTTTGATCGCCCTCCGCAGCAGAGGCGCCACCCTCAGGGGCAGAGGCGGCTTCGCTGGCAGGCTCGGCCTGCACCTCCAACACCACCTTGTCGAGGTCGATCTTCTCGGTCTTGTCAAGACCGCTAGAGACAATGCCGGGGAAGGCAATGATGAGGCCGACCATGATGATCTGAATGATCACAAACGGCACCGCGCCCCAGTAGATCTGCATGGTGGTCACGGGTGCAATCAGCTTTTTGGTGACCTTGTCGGTGTACTCTTTGCCCGGCGCTACGCTGCGCAGATAGAACAGCGCAAAGCCAAAAGGCGGGTGCATGAACGAGGTCTGCATGTTCACGGCCAACAGCACACCAAACCAGATCAGGTCGATGCCCATCTTTTCCGCCACCGGCCCGAGCAGCGGCACGACGATGAAAGCCAGTTCAAAGAAGTCCAAAAAGAAAGCTAAAAGGAAGATCAGGGTGTTGACCACAATCAAGAAGCCCAGCTGTCCGCCCGGGACTCCGCTCAGCAGATGCTCCACCCATTTGCCGCCGTCAACCCCCTGGAACACCAGGCTGAAAACCGTGGAGCCCACCAGGATGAACACCACAAAGCTGGACAGTTTGGTGGTGGTGTTCAGGGCCTGTTTGAGCAGAGACATGCTGAGGCGACCCCTGGCGACGGCCATGATCAATGCGCCCAATGCGCCCATGGCGCCGCCCTCGGTGGGGGTGGCAATGCCGAGAAAAATGGTGCCCAGCACCAGGAAAATCAGCAGCAGTGGCGGGATCAGCACGAAGGTTACACGCTCGGCCATGCGTGACAGCAGGCCCAACCGGGTCGCCTTGTTGACCGAGGCCAGCACAAAGGCCAGCATCACGCCGGCGCACATCGACACCACGATGGTTTCATCCTTGGCCACGGTGGTGACCAGTTCGCCCTTGGTCCAGGTCAGGAATTGGGCGTAGTGCTCACCAAAGTAAACGGCGACCCCGGTGGACAAGATGGTCAGGACCAGCAGGGATCGAAGCCCGCTTTCACCATTGTCTTCGCGGATGGTGCGGGCCTCGGGTGGCAAAGCCGGCACCCAGTTGGGGCGGATGAAGGTCAGCAGGACGATATAACCCACGTACATCCCGGCCAACATGAAGCCCGGAATGAAGGCGCCTTTGTACATTTCACCCACGCTGCGGCCAAGCTGATCGGCCAGGATGATCAGCACCAGGGATGGCGGAATGATCTGCGCCAATGTGCCCGAGGCGGCGATCACTCCGGACGCCACCCGCCGGTCATAGCCGTAGCGCAGCATGATGGGCAATGAGATCAGGCCCATGGAGATCACCGAAGCCGCCACCACGCCGGTGGTTGCAGCCAGCAATGCGCCGACAAAGATCACGGCAAAAGCCAAGCCGCCACGCAGCGGGCCAAACAGCTGACCGATGGTGTCGAGCAGGTCCTCGGCCATGCCGCTGCGCTCCAGAATCAACCCCATCAGCGTGAAGAAGGGGATGGCCAGCAGCGTGTCGTTTTGCATGATGCCGAAGATGCGCAACGGCAAGGCCTGCAGCAAAGACTCGGGCAGGATGCCGAGTTCGACGCCGACAAAGCCAAAAAACAGGCCGCAGGCGCCCAGGCTGAAGGCGACCGGAAAGCCCATGAGCAGGAAGACGATCAGTCCTGCAAACATAATCGGGGCGATGTTGTGTATCAGAAATTCCATGGTGGTCTCCTGGATCAGGCAGCGCTGGTTTTGGCGGCTTTTTCTTCAGCCAGCCGCTGAATCGCTTCAGCGAGCTCTTCCTCAGCGGTTTTTTCGGCCTTCTTGACGGTCGGGTCCTCAATCAGGCCCATCAGAAAGGCGACGCGCTTGACCAGCTCCGACAGGCCTTGCAGCATCAGCAAGCCAAAACCCAGCGGCATCATGAGATAGACGGGCCAGCGCAGCAACCCGCCGGCGTTGGAAGACACCTCACCCGAGTAGAACGCTTTTAGGAAAAATGGCATGCCAAACCAGAGGATCGCCAGACAAAACGGCATTAAAAACAGGGTGAAGCCGATGACGTCAATCCAGATCTGGGCACGCTTGCTCAGGCGGCTGGAGATCACGTCGATCTTGACATGTTCGCCGTTGAGCAGCGTATATCCAGCAGCCAGCAAAAACGAGGCAGCAAACAGGTACCACTGCACCTCGAGGTAGGCGTTCGAACTCATGTTGAAGGCCTTGCGCACGACCGCATTGACCGCGCTGATGACAGTCGAGGCCAGGATTAACCAGATCACATAGCGGCCGACTAGGCTGTTCAGCCAGTCCACGGCCCGCGATAACTTGAGAAGCGCTTGCATGATTTCTCCATCAAAAACGGTCTGGGCCCACGCGCAGGCGCGGGGACCACAATGTTAACCGGCCGCGATTTCTGCGCAACGCGCGTAAACCCTTCACGATGGCCGTGGACCGTTGGGAATCCATGGATCCCCGCATACGCGAGGATGACGAAAGGGGTGCTTGCGAGGGTGACCCGGAGTGCCTGCTCATCGCCCTATACTTCAGAAATGAACGAACCAGTACATTCGGTATCAAAGCGAACTGCGGCGACTGCGCGCACGCCCACGCGCACCAATGACCCGGCGCGCACGATGGCTGGCATTCTGGACGTGGCCACGGCCGAGTTCGCCAGCAAGGGCCTGAGCGGCGCACGCATCGACGAGATCGCGGCTGCCACCCGCACCAGCAAGCGCATGATCTATTACTACTTTGACAGCAAGGAAGGCCTGTATCTGGCCGTGCTGGAAGAGGCCTACCGGCGCATGCGCAGCATCGAGGCCGAACTGCAACTGGGCGACCTGCCGCCCGAAGCCGCCCTGCGTCGCCTGGTTGAATTCACCTTTGATCATCACTTTAGCAACCAAGACTACATCCGCCTGGTCATGTCTGAAAACATGCAGCGCGGCGAGTATCTGGCGCAAAGCAAGATCATCCAAGAACTCAATGTCACGGCCATCGACGCGATCCGCCAGTTGTATGACCGCGGCGTGGCCGAGGGCCTGTTTCGCACCGGCCTGGACGCCATCGACATCCACGCCTCGATTTCAGCGCTGACGTTTTTCAACGTCTCCAACCAGCACACCTTCGGCCTGATCTTCAAACACGACCCGGCCGCCGAGGCCGCCCGCGCCCTGCGACGCAGCAACATCGTTGAGATGATCGTGCGTTTTGTTAAGCGCTGAAAGCCAGCCACCCAAGCCATGAAAAACAAGCACGTTATTTGCGTAGGCGCCGCCTGCTGGGACACGGTTTTTCAGGTGGAGCAGATTCCGGCTGCGGGTGTCAAAGCGCTGGCGCTGCATGCGGTGCAGCGGGCTGCCGGCATGGCTGTCAATGCCGCCGTGGCCTTGTCCCGCTTAGGGCTGAGCGTTCACATGTGGACGCGCATCGGCGACGACGAAACCGGCAGGCTGTTCATGCAGGAGATGCAGCGCGAACGGATCAACGCCGATGGGGTGCGTGTGCTGGCCGGCGTGCAGACTTCGTTTTCCTCGATTCTGGTGGACTTGCAGGGCGAGCGCACTCTGGTGCCGTTTTTTGACGCCAAGATCCCTCCGGATGCGTCCTGGCTGCCGCTGGACAAAGTGGCTGATGCGGGCGCGGTGCTGGTGGACATGCGATGGATCGAGGGCGCAGCCGCGGCGCTCAGGCAGGCGCGCCAGTGCGGCGTGCCCGGCATTCTGGACGCTGACACTGCGCCGGCGCAGGACCTGAACGACATGATTCCCCTGGCCTCGCATGTGCTGTTTTCTGCGTCGGCGCTGAACATCGTGCGGCCCGGTCTGGCACCGGAAGCGGCACTACTTGATGTGGCCGCACACAATCCGGCAGATGTGGTGGGCGTCACATTGGGGCCCCAAGGCGCCTTGCTCTGGACGCGGGCATCGGGCCGTGTGCTGCATGTGCCAGCACCCCGCATCCAAGCGGTGGACACGCTGGGTGCAGGCGATGTCTGGCACGGCACTTTCGCCTGGGGCCTGGTCACGGGTTTGCCCATGCCTGACATTGTGCAGTGGGCCAACCTGGCGGCGGCCATGAAGTGCGAGGTGTTTGGCGGCGTCACGGGCACGCCGACGCTGGCGCAGCTGCAAGCGCGGGCTGCCCGCGAAACGGAAGCCCTAAGGGTTTCCACGGATTATTTAAAAACTAACTAGTTTGTACATTACAGACTGCATTCAACGTCAGGAAATCCCCATGTTCGAGAAACTCATTGCAGGGTACTGCCAGATGCTGTCCAGGCTGATGGCGGCCAGCCTGGCGGTGATGGTCGTGCTGGTCTTCACGAATGTGGTGTTGCGCTACGCCTTGAACTCGGGGATTGCGGTGTCTGAAGAGCTGTCGCGCTGGTTGTTTGTCTGGCTGACCTTTCTGGGCGGCATCGTGGCCCTGCACGAACGCGCTCACCTGGGTACCGACATTCTGGTGTCCCGTCTGTCGTTAGGCGGCAAAAAAATCTGCCTGGGCTTGGGTCACCTTTTGATGCTCTTCGTGTGCTGGCTGCTCTTCAAGGGCGCGCTGGACCAGGTCAAGATCAACTGGGACACCACCAGCGCGGCCATGGAAGTGTC
>CAJAXU010000704.1 GCA_903948045.1 uncultured beta proteobacterium
ATGCTCGGCCATTTGGCGGGCCCAGGCCACGGCGTCGAGGCCGGTGTTTTTGCGCCCGCCATGGCTGTAGACATCCCAGCCCTCACCACGGGCCAGCAGGTCGTCGCCAAAGCGTCGCTTGGCATCAATCGCGACCACGATGCACTGGGCACCATAGCGTTGCGAGACCTCCTGAATGACCTGCGGCCGCGCCAGGGCAGCAGAATTGAAACTGGTCTTGTCGGCGCCAGCATTGAGCAGACGGCGCACATCGTCCACGGTGCGAACGCCACCACCCACGGTCAAGGGAATAAACACCTGCGAGGCCACCGCCTCGATGATGTGCAAAATCAGGCCGCGGTCGTCGCTGGTGGCCGTGATGTCGAGGAATGTGAGCTCGTCGGCTCCCTGATCGTTGTAGCGCGCCGCGATTTCGACCGGGTCGCCAGCGTCGCGCAAAGCCTGAAAGTTGACGCCCTTAACAACCCGCCCACCGGTCACGTCCAGACAGGGAATGATGCGCTTGGCGAGCACGCGTCAGCCGTTGAGCTCGTCGGCGCGGGTCTGCGCCGCTGCAAAGTCCAGGTCACCGCTGTAGATGGCACGGCCGCAGATCACGCCTTCAACGCCCTCGTCTTCCACCTGGCACAGGGCCTCGATGTCGGCGATGTTGCTCAGGCCACCTGAGGCGATCACCGGGATGGTGAGCGCCTGCGCCAGCTTGACCGTGGCATCGATGTTGATACCGGTCAGCATGCCGTCACGACCGATATCGGTGTAAATGATGGACTCGACGCCGTAGTCTTCAAATTTCTTGCCCAGGTCCACCACATCATGCCGGGTCAGCTTGCTCCAGCCATCGGTGGCCACCTTGCCGTCCCGGGCATCGAGGCCGACGATGATGTGGCCGCCAAAGGCCGTGCACGCGTCCTGCAAAAAGCCGGGGTTCTTGACGGCTGCGGTGCCGATGATGACGTAGCGCAAGCCGGCATCCAGGTAGCGCTCAATGGTGTCAAGGTCGCGAATACCGCCACCGAGTTGCACGTCCACCTCGCTGCCCACCTCGCGCAGGATCTTGCGGATGGCCATCTCATTTTTGGGGTGTCCGGCGAAAGCGCCATTCAGGTCAACCAGATGCAGCCGTCGCGCACCCTTGGCCACCCAGCTGCGGGCCATCAAGGCAGGGTCTTCGCCAAACGTGGTCGATTGCGCCATGTCGCCCTGCTTGAGGCGAACACAGTGACCGTCTTTGAGATCGATTGCAGGAATTAAAAGCATATTGCTTCAGGAGGGTGGGGAGACGGGACTGTGCGCACCCGACCGGCAGCTGGCGGAATCCTCAGGGGCACCAGTGCAGGAAGTTTCGGTACAGGGACAGACCGTGGGTGGCACTTTTTTCCGGGTGAAATTGCGTTGCAAAAATATTATCGCGCGCAATCGCCGAGCAAAAGCGCTGACCATAGTCGGTCTCGCCCACAGTGTGGCGCGCATCAGACGGTTTGACGAAAAAGCTGTGGACAAAATAGAAGTAGCTGTCTTCAGGAATCGAGCCCCAGACCGGGTGCCCGGCGCCGGCGGTGCCAGCCCGGCCCACCTGGTTCCAGCCCATTTGCGGCACCTTGTAGCGGCTGCCGTCAGGCTGCAACTGGCCGCGCAACTCAAATTTACTCACCTCGCCATGAATCAGGCCCAGCCCCGGCGTGTCGCCCTCGGCACTGTGGTCGAGCAGCATCTGCATGCCCACACACACCCCAAACAGCGGCTTGCTGGCCGCCGCTTCCAGCACCGCCGCCAGCAGGCCGGAGGCACGCAGCTCGTGCATGCAGTCGGGCATGGCGCCCTGGCCAGGCAGCACCACACGCTCGGCAGCGCGCACCTCGTCGGGGCGGTTGGTCACCAGCACATGGTGGCCACTGTCGGCCGCCACCGCCTTGACCGCCTGCGACACCGAGCGCAGGTTGCCCATGCCGTAATCGACAACGGCCACTGTGCTCAAAGGCTGCCCTTGGTCGAGGGAATGGCGGTGAGCGCGCGCGGGTCGAATTCAAGCGCCACGCGCAGGGCACGGGCAAAGGCCTTGAACACGGTCTCGGCCTGGTGGTGTGCGTTCTCGCCGCGCAGGTTGTCGATGTGCAGCGTCACGAAGGCGTGGTTGGCAAAGCCCTGGAAAAACTCATGGGCCAATTGGCTGTCAAAGGTGCCAATCATGCTGCTCTTGAACGGCACGTTCATCACCAACCCGGGCCGCCCGGAAAAATCAACCACCACCCGCGACAGCGCCTCATCGAGCGGCACATAGGCGTGCCCGTAGCGACGGATGCCGCGCTTGTCGCCCACCGCCTGGTGCACCGCCTGCCCCAAGGTGATGCCCACATCTTCCACCGTGTGGTGGCCATCGATGTGCAAATCACCCTCGGCCTGAATGTCGAGGTCGATCAGGCCGTGGCGCGCGATCTGGTCGAGCATATGGTCAAAAAAACCGATGCCGGTGTGCAGCCGAGCCGCACCGGTGCCGTCCAGGTTGACGCGGACCGTGATCTTGGTCTCAGCGGTGGTGCGCGACACCTCTGCGGTGCGCGCCGCAAGGTCGGGTGAAGTGGGGGGGGTGGTCATAAGGAGTCCTGCAGGGCAGTGAGCAATTGGCGGTTTTCGTCCGGCGTGCCGACCGTCAGGCGCAGGCAATTGGCCAGTAGCGGGTGCAGGGCGGACACGTTTTTCACCAGGATCTTGCGGTGTTTGAGTGCGACAAAGGTCTGCGCCGCATCGGGCACGCGCAGCAGGATCATGTTGGCCTCGCTGGGGAACACCCGCACCCCCGGCAGTTTCACCAACGCTTCCAAAAGCATAGCACGCTGTGCCCGTATTTCAAGGGCTTGCGCCGCAAACACCGCGTCATGTTCGAGCGCAAACAGGGCGCACTCGCAATTCAATACGCTCACGTTGTAGGGCGGGCGCACCTTGTCGATCTGGGCGATCAGCGCCTCTGGCCCCATCAGGTAGCCCAGCCGCACCCCGGCCAGGCCGAACTTAGACAGGGTGCGCATCAGCAGCACATGGCTGTGCCGGCTGAGCCGCTCCAGGTAGCTCGTGCTGGCAAACGGCTGGTAGGCCTCATCCATCACCACCAAGCCGCCCTGCGCGCCCACCGCCAGAATGATGCGCTCGATGACCGCGTCGTCCCACAGGTTGGCGGTCGGGTTGTTCGGGTAGGCCAGGTAGGTGATGGCGGGCCGATGCGCGGCAATGGCGGCCAGCATGGCGGCCTCGTCCAGCTCAAAATCCGGCGTCAAGGGCACGCCATGGAAGGCCAGCCCCTGCAACTGTGCGCTCATGGCGTACATCACACCCCCCGGCACCGGCGCCAGCACGCTGGCGCCTGGCAGGGCGCAGGCCAGCGCCAGCAAGCTGATCAGTTCGTCCGAGCCATTGCCCAGCATCAGCCCGCAGCCGGCCGGCATCCCGGCATGTTGGGCCAGGGCCGCCTGCAAGTCAGCCACTCGGGCGCCGGGGTAACGGTTGACGGCCAGCGCACCCAGCCGCTGCCCAAGTGCCGTCTGCAGATCGGGCGGCAGCTGGTAGGGGTTTTCCATGGCATCGAGCTTGACCATGCCGGCCGAGTCTTGGATGGCGTAGGCGTGCATGGCCTGCACGTCCGGGCGGAACACCCGCATCACCGAGTCCGTCATGGTTTGCCCCGCGGTACTGACACCGCAGCCGGCACTGTATCTAGCCGCATCTCCGCCGCCCGCGCATGGGCCTGCAGCCCCTCGCCGTAGGCCAGCTCAGCCGCAATCGGCCCCAGCACCTGGGCGCCGGCCTGGCTGACCTCGATCAGGCTGCTGCGTTTTTGAAAGTCGTAAACGCCCAGCGGCGAGCTGAAGCGGGCGGTGCCGCTGGTGGGCAGCACGTGGTTGGGACCGGCGCAGTAGTCGCCCAGGCTTTCGCTGGTGTAGGCGCCCAGAAAAATAGCGCCGGCGTGTTTGAGCAATGGCTCCCAGCGGTCGGGCTCGCGGCTGGAGACTTCCAGATGCTCAGGTGCGATGCGGTTGCTCAGGGCGCAGGCTTCTTCCATGCTGCGCGTGTGGATCAGCGCGCCGCGATCAGACAGTGACTTGGCGATGATGGCTGCGCGCGGCATGGCGGGCAGCAGGCGGTCGATGGCGGCTTGCACGGCGTCAATGTAGGCGGCGTCAGGGCTGAGCAAAATGCTTTGTGCCAGCTCGTCGTGCTCGGCCTGGCTGAACAGGTCCATGGCCACCCAGTCGGCCGGTGTGCTGCCGTCGGCCAGCACCAGAATTTCGGAGGGGCCGGCGATCATGTCAATGCCCACGGTGCCGAAAACGCGGCGCTTGGCGGCGGCCACATAGGCGTTGCCGGGGCCGGTGATCTTATGCACCGCAGGTATGGTGGCCGTGCCATAGGCCAGGGCCGCAACCGCCTGGGCGCCGCCAATGGTGTAGGCGCGGGTCACACCGGCCACATAGGCGGC
>CAJAXU010000705.1 GCA_903948045.1 uncultured beta proteobacterium
CGCACCGTGGCCACATCGGCCGCGGCGGCCGGAATGTTCAGGGCCTCCAGGTACCACAAGCCAGCCACCGAGGCACCGGCTGGTCCCACAGCGCAATCGACGCCAATGGCGCCACGCGGGCGTTGCTCGGCAATGAAACGCGCGGGCAGCACGCCGCAGTAGGAGGCGTTGATCACCACATCCCGGTCGCGGTTTTCGGCGCAGACGTCGTAGGCGGAGTCCATCGCCATGACCCGCCCGCGCGGGCTGCCGATCAACTCGGTCTGCGCGCCCATGGTCAGACCGCTGTTTCGCCGCCGTCCGGCACCAGGGTGGTGCCGGTCAGGAAGGCCGCATCATCAGAAAACAGGAAGCAGACCGGTCCGGCGATATCGTCGGGCTCGCCCACGCGTTTGAGCATGTTGAGCTGGGCCGCCTGCGATACGCCGGTGTCCAGATCGCCGCCGCCGCGCTGTTTCCACAGCGGCACGGTCATGCCGGTCCGGATGCGTCCTGGCGCCACCACGTTGACGCGCACCAGCGGTGCGGCTTCGAGCGCCAGTTGCCGCGAGAAACCAACGATCGCCCCTTTGGCGGCGCCATAGGGTGAGTTATTGGGTTGTGCCACCAGAGCCGCGATGGAGGCTACATTGACAATCGAGCCGCCCCCCTGCGCGCGCATGATGGGCAGGACGTTTTTGCAGACCAGGAACGTGCCGCCCAAATGGACACCGAGCATGCGGTTCCAGCGCTCCAGCGACCAGGTTTCGATCGGACCGAAATCGGCATGGCCGGCGGCATTGAAGACGCAATCGATGCGTCCCATCTGCGCATGGACCGACGCCACGGCGTCGCGCACGCCGTCCTCATTTGCCACATCCACCGCCAAGCTGATCGCCCCGGGCAACTCGGCGGCGACTGCTGCGGCGCGGGTACCGTCGAGGTCCAGAACGGCGACGCGTCCGCCTTCGCTCGCAAAGCGCCGCGCGACGGCCGCTGCCAAACCTGAGCCGCCACCGGTGGTGAGCAGTACCTTGCCGTCAAATCGCATCGTCATGTTCATTTCCTTATAGATTGTTTTCTCGTCAGCATCGGACCTTGCGCCAGCTTTGGACGGCACAGGTCGACACTTCAGGTGAGTTGCGAATCAAAAAATCCGCGCAGTTTGGCCGCCGTCTGCGCAGCCGCGTGTTCGGGAAACCAGTGCCCGCCAGGCACCTGGTCGACCTGCAGTTGATTGCAGCGCGCCGCCCAAGCGGATTCGATGTCCATGAGCCGGCACATCAGTCCGTCGGCGCCCCACAGGGCGAAGACCGGGCAATCGAGCTTGACATGCAGATCGGCCTCGTCATGCGCGAGGTCGATGCTGGCGCCTGCACGGTAGTCGCAGCATGAGGCGTGGATCATCGCCGGATCGCGCCAGCAGCGTCGATACTCTGCCAGCATGTCAGCATCAAAGCTGTCCAACCCCTTGCCACCGACACTGACCAGGCAGTTTTCAAAATAGTAATCTGCGTCAGCGCCGATCAGCCGTTCCGGGAATGGCGACGGCAGGGGCAGGAAATACCATTGCCAGTAGGTGGATGCGATTTTGCGATTGGTCTGGTTGTAGAGCGCGTGGGTCGGGACGAGATCGAGAACCGAGAGCGAAAGCACTTGATCGGGCCAGTCCAGTGCCATACGATGCGAGACCCTGCCGCCGCGGTCATGCCCCACCACATGAAAGCGCTCATGCCCCAATGCCCGCATCACCGCGACCTGGTCTGCAGCCATGGTGCGAAAGCTGTAGTTGCTGTGGTCGGGCAAACCGACCGGTTTGGAGGAATCGCCATAGCCGCGCAGATCAGCGCAGACCACCGAATGCCCCTCGGCCAGCAGCGGTGCCAGCTTGGCCCATTCACTCAGATTCTGCGGGTAACCGTGCAGCAGCAGGACGGGATCGCCCTGGCCGGCAAATACGCAGTTGATGGTGGCTCCGTCAACTTCAATTTTTCGACGCTCAAAGCCTTCGAACATGGCGTAATCCTCTGGTGTGCGCCATCAGGCGAGAGTGGTCCGGTACATGAGCCGGTGGTTTTGAGGCGCGTCCATGCCAGCGAAATCGTAATCCAGAGGCGCACTGTCCTCGGTGCTCCAGCCGTCGAAGTGGTCGACCACCTGCTCGCTGACCTACAGGGCTTTTTTTGCCGGTGTCGGTGTGGGTTCGGATCGCTGGATGGGCATGGCCTTTCATGCGCTCGAGTTCTTCCGACGACACTGAGCTGAAGGCTTTGCGCCCGCTCAAGCGTTGCGAGCGGGTGCTGAACAGCGTGTGCCATGTGCGCAGCAGCGAGGCGCGGGCCGGCGCGGGCAGCAAAGACTGGTCCGAATGCCACTGCTGCGCCGCGTTCTCGGTTTCTGACCGCTGGCCGTCCTTCTTGATGTTGGTGACTGTGAAGATGTCAGGGTAGCCGGCTGGGGCGTGGCGGCCCAGCAGACCGGTCTTGGCCAAGGACCCGATGCGACGCGTAAAGGCAATGTGCTGGTCATGATCCATGACTTGCCCCCGGAAGAGCAGGATGCCACGCTCCCCTAGCAGTTGCCACAGCGCGGCAATCGTGGTGTCAGCCAACTGATCGCTGACGCGCAGGTCCAGGCCGACAACTTCCGAGCCGGTGCGCCAGGACAAGGGCCGAACCTGGTAGGGCAGTGTCAGAGTGGCCAGTGGACCTGCAGTGTTTGAAGTGGGTGCCACGGTCGTCTCTTTCGAAAGGCAGAGCGGGCTCAAGGGTCAAGCGCCAAAGCGGGGGAGCCAGCGGGCATGGCCCCAGCGCATTGACGCATCCAATAGCGGGCCTCAGGCCAACGTGGAGCGGAACATCAGACGCCGGTTTTCCGGTGCATCCAGTTGGGCGAAGTTGTAATCGAGTGGCGCATAGTGCTGGGTGCAGCGGTTGTCCCAAAACAGGATGTCGCCTTGTTGCCAGCGGTGGCGGTAGGTATAGGCCGGATGCGATGTCAGCGTGTACAGGTATTCGAGCAATGGCTTGCTCTCCTCGATGGTCCAGCCTTCAAAATGGTCGACACATTGCTCGTTGATGTACAAGGATTTCCTGCCAGTATCCGGATGCGTGAGCACGACCGGCTGTACCGCCCCCTCGACGCGAGACAGTTCCTCCTCGCCCAGCGGCTTGCGGCCTTTCATCACTTTTGAGCGCGTGCTGAACAGGCTATGAAAGGCTTTCAGTGGCTCCAGCGTGGCCTTCAGACCGTCAGACAGGTCTTCGTAAACCGCGTACATATTGGCGAACATGGTGTCGCCACCATGCTGTGGCGCCAGCTCGCAACGCAGCATGGACGCGCGCGCCGGCACACGCAGAAAAGTCTGGTCGGAGTGCCATTGCTGCGCAGCGTTTTCGGTTTCAGAACGGGCACCGTCGGTCTTGATGTTGGTGACTGTGAAGATATCCGGGTAGCCCGGTGGGGCGTAGCGGCTGGTGAGCCCTGTCAATGCCAGCTGGCCAAAGCGACGCGTGAACGCGAGATGCTGGTCGTGGTTCAGCCCTTGTTTGCGGAACAGCAGAATACCGCGCTGCCCCAGCAGTTGCCACATTTGGCGAATGCTTTCGTCCGAAATCTCCTCGCTGCGTTTGAGGTCGATCCCCATGATTTCGGTGCCCAGTCGCCAGGCGATGGGACGGGTCTCAAATTGGGCACTTGACGTGGTGGCGGCCGTTGTGCAAGCCTCTAGGGTGGTTTCCATTTGGGTTCTCCGAGTAAGGATGGGGCGTTGACGGGGGCGGGGGTGTTAGTTGGCCAGGCCAGGAATGACGCGTTTGCCGTCGTAGGCGTCGACACCTTTGCGCTTGATCAGGTTCCAGGTCAGATCCAAGTAATTGGCACGTCGCAGCACGCGGGCCAGTTCCTCGCGCACTGCTTCGGGCATCTCAGGTGTAGTGGCGGGCATAGTCACGTCCAGACGGGCCGCATAATCCAGCGTGACATGCAGAGCGGCGGCATCCCCAAGGTCCTTGCCGACCGTGATGGCACCGTGCCAGGGGATGATGATGGCGACATCGTCATCGGCCAGGGCCGGACCAATGGCGGTGAAATCGTCACTGGTGCTGATGCAGGTACGGCCGTGAAAGTAAGTGGTGAGGTTGTGCAGCGTGCGCACCGGGCGTCCGAAAGCCGATTGCGCCGTGAGCCAGAAGCCATGGGTGTGCACGATGGCATTGACATCCGGGCGTTGCTTGTAAATGCCGTGGTGGAAGGTCAAGCCGGGGCTGACATGGGTTTCGCACTCAATGACCTTGCCATCGAAATCGAGCAGCGCAATGTCCCGCACCTGCATTTCCTCGAAGGTCTTGTCAAACGCGTTGATGTAGAACTCGGGTTTGCCCGGCACTCTGACCGAGACATGACCGCCGATATTGGGCCCGAGCCCATAAGCTGCGAGGCCGCGAATGGCCTGCAACACTTGTTCACGCTGAGAAAATTCGCTCATCGTTTGCCTCCGGGGGGTCAGAATGCTGGCGTGGTCTAACTCTGCACAGCCGCTTTTTCGGATGCACTGGCCTGGCCCAAGTAATGCGCAATCACCTCCGGGTCCCGTGCGAGTTCCTCGCTCGGGCCCTGGTGGACGATCTTTCCCTGCTCGAGCACGAAGGCATGCTTGGTGGCCCGCAAGGCGGCACGGGCGTTCTGTTCGACCAGCAGGATGGTCAGGCCTTCCCGGTTGAGTTCACGCAGCGCGCTCAGGACCACCTTGGCCAGCAGTGGCGACAGGCCCAGGCTGGGCTCGTCCAGCAGCAGCAGGCGTGGCCCACCCATCAGCGCACGGCCGATGGCCAGCATCTGCTGCTGCCCGCCTGAGAGAGAGCCGGCGCGCTGCTGGCTGCGTTCTTCAAGGATCGGGAACAGGGTGTAGACCCGCCGCAGGTCGTGCGTCGGCGGGCGCCGGTGCAGCGCGGTCACGCCGAGTTGCAGGTTTTCAAGCACGCTCAGTTCGCCCAGAATCTGGCGCCCTTCCGGCACCTGCAGCAGGCCGGAGCGGGAGATCCGGAACGCAGCTTCGCCGGTGATGTCGTGGCCGTCCAACTTGATGGTGCCGCCGGAGGTGCCGATCAGGCCGCTGATGCAATTCAGCAGGGTGGACTTGCCGGCGCCGTTGGGCCCGATGATCGCCACCATGTCGCCTTGCGCGACCGTGACCGACACGCCGTGCAGAACTTCGTTGCCGTTGTAGCCGGCATGCAGGCCCGAGATCTCAAGCATCTTCGTCATCCCCCAGGTAGGCCGTGATGACAACCGGGTCGTTGACCACCTGCGCAGCGGTGCCCTCGGCAATCAGCACGCCACCATCCAACACATAGACGTAGTCACACAGGTTGGTCACAAAACGCATGTTGTGCTCGATCAGCAACACGGCCATGCCATCGCCCTCGGTCGCCAGGTCGCGGAAGATTTCGCCCAGCCGGGCGGCTTCCACTTCATTGATGCCGGCCACGGGTTCATCGAGCAGCAGCACTTGGGGTTTGAGCGCCAAGGCTCGCATCATCTCAACCCGGCGCTGGTCGCCGTAGGACAACGAACCCGCTGGGTAGTCGGCGTAGCGGGTCATGCCAAACCGATCGAGCAGGCGGAACACCTCGTCGCGAAAGCGCGCGGTTTCAGCGCGCGAGGATGGGAGGCCGAACAACTGCGAGACTAGCGAGGTTTTCTGGTGCCGGTACATGCCGATCATCACGTTGGCCACCACAGTCGCATCAGGCAGCAGGCGGATGGTCTGGTAGGTCCGCGCCAGGCCTGCCCGTGCCACCTCGTGCCGCGGGGCCTCGGTGAGGTCGATGTCGCCGAACCGGATGCTGCCCTGGCTGAGCTTGTAGACGCCGGTGATGAGGTTCACGACCGTGGTCTTGCCGGCGCCGTTGGGCCCGATCAGACCGGTGATCTTGCCGCGCGCGATTTCCATGTCGAACGGCGACACGGCTTGCAAGCCGCCAAAGCGCTTGCCGACACCCTGAAGGACCAGCGAGGTCATGCCGCCACCTTCGGCACCTTAGGTGCCAGCATGCCCGCACGTGCCAGCCTGCGGTTGTGCAGTTTCATGACGATGGTGTCGTAGACGCCAAACGGCAGGAACGCCATCACCACCACCAGCAGCAGGCCATAAACCGCCTGGCGGTAGTCTGCCAGTGGACGGAAGATTTCCGGCAACAGCACGAGGATGGTGGTTCCGACCAGTGGACCAAGCACCGCCCGGCGGCCGCCCAGCACCACGGCCGACAAGGTGCCGATCAGGATGCTGAAGCCGAACTGTTCCGCCGTCAGGCTGAAATTGCGCAGTGCATCCAGCCCGCCAAACAAGCCGGCGATAGCGCCTGACAGTGCAAACGACAGCACATGGTATCTGGTCGGATTGACGCCCAGGGAGGCTGCAACCGGCGGGTCCTGGCGCATGGCATCGAAAGCGCGTCCGATGCCGCCCTGTCCCAACAGGGTCAGTAGCGCCATGGTGGCGAGCATGGCAAAAAACAGAACCCAGGGCGTCACGACACGCGGGATGTTGTGGAAGCCGAGCGGACCGCCGGTCAACTCCTCGAAGAAGAGGATCAGCGCGACGAGTATTTCGACGAACGCCAGCGAAGCGATGGCCTGGTACACACCGCGCAGCCGCGCCAGCGGAACCGACAGCAACAGCCCGCACAAAAGGCCCAGCAGCGTGCCAAGTCCCACGGCTGCCGCAGGGTGCAGCCCGTGTTTGACGGTGAGGATGGCCGCCGCGTAGGCGCCCAGGGCGGCGAAACCCGATGTGGCGACCGAGAACGTGCCGGCACGGAACACGATCGCCTGGCTCAATGCGTAACCCGTGCCGATGAAGATCAGGTCGAGCAGAGGAAGGTGCGGAGTGATGAAACTCATCATGGTTAATTGGCCTCAGGCTTACACACGCTTGGTCGGGGATTCCGTCGCGCTCTGCGCGAACAGACCGTCGGGGCGGACCATAAGGATCACGAAAAGCAGCATGAATATCACGGCGTCCACCAGCAAGGCCGGCAGGTAGGCACCCGACAGGGACTGCAGCAAACCCAGCACCAGGCCGCCGATCAGCGCCCCCGGCACACTGCCCAGCCCACCGAGAATGATGGCGACAAACGCCTTGAGCAGAAACGGTTCGCCCATCAGGAACTGCACCGCATTGAACGCGAGGCCAACCATGACGCCGGCTGCACCGGCGAGCGCGCCGGACAGGAAGAACGTCTGGTAGAAGATGGCGTTGGGGTTGACACCTAGCAACTGAGCAGCGCGGTAGTTGCCAGCCACAGCGCGTATCTGCCGCCCCTGTGGTGTCCGGTAGAGGTAGTAGGCCAACAGAGCCACCATCAGCATCGCAACCCCGAGCATGAGCAACTGCAGCATCGTGACACGCAGGCCAAACACGACGATCGCATCGATCGGGACCGTGCCAAAGGGAAAACGCATGGTCTGGGTCTTGGACACGTATTGGCCGACGCTCAGGATGATCAGGCCGGCGCCGATGCTGGAGATCACCGATGCCAGCTCTGCGTCGGCCAGCGCCAGCTTGCGCAGCGGTTTGAAAGCAATCACCTCGACGAATATTGAGATCAGGCCTGCGCCGACCATGGCGATTGGCAGCGCGGCCCAGATTGGCAACCCGATGCGGACCATGTAGAGGCCGATGAAGGCGCCCGACATGAAAACCGCGCCATGCGCCATGTTCATGATCCGGTGGATGCCGAAAATCAGCGTGAAGCCGAGGGCGAACAGCGCATAGACGCCGCCCAGGACCAAGCCATTCAAAACTTGCTGTGCAATCATGGATGTTCGGCCTGACGGGAAAGCGCCGGTGGCGATGCCGCCGGCGCGCGTCTGGCAATTACTTACTGGGGAGCTGCGACGAACTTGCCGTCTTTGACCATCAGGAAGGTGGCGCCGTAGTTCGGAATGCGGTCCACGTAGCTGTACTTGCCGGAGCCGACAACAACCGGCACATCCTTGGTCTTGGTCAGGGCATCGCGGATGGATTCACGAGTAGGGTTGGGGCCGGCCGCCTTGATCGCGGTGGCCACCACCGTCATGTAGCTGTAACCCAGGGCGGCCCAGTTGTCCGCATCCTTGCCGGTCTTGGCCTTGTAGGCTGCGGCGAATGCCCTGCCTGCCGGCGTGCTGCCGCCGGGCATCCAGTCCGACCCGAAGATCAGGCCCTCGACCGCAGCGCCGCCAATCTCGATCAGTTGCGGAGATGAAAGTCCGGACTGACCCATCAGTTTGACACTGGGTGGGAGTCCTGCCTGCTTCAACTGAATCGCCATGTTGGCGGCACTGGGACCGAGTGTGAACAGCACCACGCACTCAGGCTTGGAAGCCACGATGCGGGTTGCGATGGTCGAGAAATCGGAATCCGCCTGCTTGATGCCGGTGCGCTCGACGATCTTCAAGCCGCGTTTCTCAACGTGCTCGACGAAAACCCTCTCGAGGTCGACGTAAGCTTCATTGTCAGTGAAGCGAACCGTGGCACAAGATTTGACCTTGGCAACGTTCAGGACGTAGTCGCCAAGGGGCGGCATGGTGACGGCCCCAGGCTGTGCTGAAATGAAACCCCAGGGTCCGGCGGCGAGCAGTGCCACTGCATTGGTCATCGCCTTCATGCCGATCTTGGCGTCGTTGGCAACGCCAGCGGACGGGATGGACTCCGGCGCCGTTGTGGGGCCCAGAATGAACAGGACACTCGGGTCAGCTGCGTACCGTGTCACTGCGGCCATTGCCTGGGGCCGCGCCGAGGCGCTGTCGGCCACCTCATAGACGATCTTGTCGCCGCCAAGGAAGTTGCGGGCGTTCAGCTCGTCGGCGGCAAACTTCATGCCGTCGGACGCAGGAACGCCCACGAATGCGGCGCCGCCGGTGAGCGCCTGCAATATGACGATTTTGCGATCAGCTGCCAGAGCCACATGCGATGCCAGCGACAGCCCCGCAGCCAAGGCGAGTACTTTGAAAACTTTTTTCTTTGAGCTCATATTTATGTCTCCTGTGTGGTTGAACGAAAAATTCTGCTTACGTAATTATATTTTTTACGTACTATGCGTATATTTTGGCGCGGTGTCAAGCGTGTTTACGCGTATTCCGATTGAAGCACTGGGCGTGGCGTGCACGAAATGTATTCCGCGAGGACGTCGCCCTGAACCGTGACGTGGCCGCGCATCAAGGCGTAGGCTTCATCGGCCTTGCCGGCCGAAATCAGGTCCAACAGTGCCTTGTGATCGTCGTTGTTGGCTTCAGGACGCCCCTTGGAGCGCAGCTGAAACATGCGATACGGGTTGAGGCGGACGGCCAGGTTTCGGGTGGTTTCGAACAAAACGTCGTTATGGGTGGCGCGCCAGACAGCCACATGAAAACGGATGCCCTGATGCCCGAATTCTTCCTCGTCGCCGGCCAGCAGCGCCGCGTCGGAAGCAGCTTGGATTGCCACCAGTGCCTCGGTCTCCTTGATCGTGATGCGCCGGGCCGCAAAGCGCGCACAAACTGCCTCGAGTTCAGAGAGCGTTTCGAACATCTGGATCAAGCGCCGTACATCAAGCGGCGCGACGACGGCGCGCTGGCGCGATGGTTTTTCTACCAACCCGGCTTCAATCAACTGCAGCAGCGCTTCGCGGACCGGCGTTCGGGACACTGAAAACCGGCGGGCG
>CAJAXU010000706.1 GCA_903948045.1 uncultured beta proteobacterium
GCCGTGCCCTTGCCAAAGCACTCGCCGATGTTGGGGCAGGAGGCCTCTTCGCACACCGTCACCAGCTTGTTGCTGCGCAGAATGTCCTTGATCTCGTAAAACCGGGTGCTCGGGCTGCCGGCCTTGACGCGGATCCAGTCCGGCTTTTTCAGCACCTCACCCGGCTGCACCTTGATCGGGATGCGCGACAGTTTGGCCCCGGCCTTTTGCTTGGCGCTGGCGTCGTAGGTGGCGGGGCTTTGTGCGTCACGCACGGTGTTGGGGGTGGTCATGCGAGTCCTGCGGTGAGGGAAGGTGCCGTCAGGGCGCCAGGTAGGCAGCCAGCTTGCGACCCAGCAGGTCAGCGGCCTCCTGCCAGGGCACCGAGACGCCGATTGTAGAAAGGTCCACCGTGGCCAGGCCCGCATAGCCGCAGGGGTTGATACGCGAGTAGGGTTCCAGGTCCATCGCCACATTCAGCGCCACGCCGTGGTAGGTGCAGTGGCGGCTGACCTTGATGCCCAGCGCGGCGATCTTGCCCAGCCCGGTGAACACCGGCGCCGCAACCGCCCCGTCGGCTTTGGCCGGGCGCTGCGGCAGCAGGGCGTGCGAGCCCGGGTCGTCCAGCCGCACGTAGATGCCGGGCGCACCACCCACCCGGTGTCCGGTGACGTCAAAGTGGGCTAGGGTGCGGATCACCGCTTCTTCCAGCCGGTAGACGTACTCTTTCACAAAGTAGCCGGCGCGCTGCAGGTCGAGCAGCGGGTAGGCCACCACCTGGCCGGGGCCGTGGTAGGTCACCTGGCCGCCGCGGTTGGTCTGCACCACGGGAATCGCCCCTGGGTTGAAAATATGCTCGGTTTTGCCCGCCAGCCCTTGTGTGTAAACGCTCGGATGCTCACAAATCCATAGCTGATCAGGTGTGTCGACAGCGCGGCTTGCGGTGAAGGCCTGCATCGCCTCGACCGTGGGCAGGTAGGGCACCTGGCCGAGAGTTTGGGGCGAAAGCTCCACGGCGCGCTACAGCACCACCTTCACCATCGGGTGGGTGGACAGGGTGCGGTACAGCTCGTCGAGCTGCTCGCGGCTGGTGGCCGTGATGGTGACGGTGACACCCAGGTACTTGCCCCCCTTGCTTTCCCGCAGCTCGATGGTGCTGGCGTCAAAGTCGGGGTCAAAGGCCAGCGCAATGGTGGTGATGGCGTGCACCAGGCCGTCCACCTTGACGCCCATCACCTTGATCGGGAAGCTCGACGGGTAGGTGATCAGCGACGGCGGGGCCTCGGGTGAGGCTGGCGTGGTCATGGTGGCTGTCAGGCCGCGACCGCGCCGCGAGAGGCCTGCTTGGCCAACTGGTAGCCGGCGTACAGCCGCTCGCCCACCGGGCCGGGCTTGCCATTGCCCACCGGTTGCCCGTCCAAGCTGGTAATGGCCAGCACCTCTTTGCTGGCGCTCGACAACAGCAGCTCGTCGGCCTGCAGCACTTCGGCGCGGCTGATGCGGCGCAGCTCAAACCCGATGCCCTGCTGCCGGCACAGCTCTTCAATCAGCCCGTAGCGGATGCCCTCCAGCACCAGGTTGTCCTTGGGCGTGCCCAATAGCTGGCCGTTCTTGACCACCACATTGCTGGCGGCGGCTTCGCTCAGGTAGCCGTCGCGGAACATCACGGTTTCGGTGGCGCCGGCATCGAAGCTGATCTGGCGCGAGAACACAGCGCCGAGCAGGCTGGTGCTCTTGATGTGGGCTTTTTCCCAGCGGAAATCGTCGGCGGTGACGCAGGCCACGCCCTGCTGGCGTACGGCTTCGCTAGGCACGCTCATCTTGTTGCTCATCACAAACACCGTGGGCGTGATGTTTTCCGGCATGACGTGGTCGCGCATCGCGACGCCACGGGTCACTTGGATGTAGATCATCTGGTCGCCATTTTGGCCGCTAGACCCCGTGGATTGGGCATAGTCTGCTATCAATTTAGATGCAATCGCAGCCCATTCGCTGCGGCTCATCGGGTTGGCGATGCGCAGCTCGGCCAGGCTGCGCTCCAGCCGCGCCATGTGCTGGTCAAAGCGGAAGGGCTGGCCGCCATACACCGGCACCACCTCGTAAATGCCGTCGCCGAAGATAAAGCCTCGGTCCATCACGCTGATCTTGGCGTTGTGAAGTTCGGTGAATTCACCGTTGAGGTAGCAGGGCAGGGGCGGTAGCTGGTTCATGCATCAATTATGCCGCGCAGGCTTGAGGGTTTAACACTAGCGGCCCGACCGCCCGGAGGCGATAAACTGCCGGTGCGTTGCGCCACGGGCCTGCGCCGCTAGGATCGCTCGCAGTTGGCATGCAACTTGCGCTGGTACTGGCGACCCGTTCCCATCCGACTTGATCCCTCCAGGAGATGACCCATGAAGACCCTTATTTCTGCTGTTGCCGCTGCCGCGCTGCTGCTCGGCGCCGCTGGCCTGCAAGCCCAAACCCTTGACAAGATCCGCAAGGACGGCGCCATCACCATCGGCCACCGCGACTCTTCCATCCCCTTCTCGTACCTCAACGACAAGCAGGAGCCCATTGGTTATTCGATGGACATCTGCCTGAAGATCGCCGACGCGGTCAAGGCCGAGCTCAAGCTGCCCAATCTGGCCGTCAAGATGGCGCCAGTGACGTCTGCCACCCGCATCCCGCTGATGGCCAATGGCACGATCGACCTGGAATGCGGCTCCACCACCAACAATGCCGACCGGCAAAAGCAGGTGGCCTACGCGCCCACCACCTTCATCACTGCCAACCGTTTCGTCACCAAGAAGGCCGCCAATGTGGCCAATTTTGACGGCCTCAAGGGCAAGACCATCGTCTCCACCTCGGGCTCGACCAACATCAAGCAGGCCACCGAACTCAACGCCGCGCGCAACCTGGGCATGAACATCATGGCTGCCAAGGACCATGCCGAGGCCTTCCTGATGGTCGAAACCGGTCGCGCCGTCGCCTTTGTGATGGACGACATCCTGCTGTACTCACTGGTGGCCACAGCCAAGACGCCGGGCGACTACGTGGTGTCGGCCGAGGCCCTGTCGACCGAGCCCTACGGCATCATGCTGCGCCGCGACGACCCCAGCTTCAAAGCCCTGGTGGACCGCACCGTGGGAGGTCTGATGCAGAGCGGCGAGATCGAAAAAATCTACGCCAAATGGTTCCTGGCCCCGGTGCCGCCGAAAAACGTCAACCTGAACCTGCCGATCAGCACTGCGCTCAAGCGGACGTTTGCCAAACCCACCGATTCACCCGAACCCAAAGTCTACGAATAAGCGTGGCGCGGCGGCTTCGGTCGCCGCATCGGGCAGCAGCAGGTGAACTACAAGTGGAACTGGGGCATTTTCTGGGCGGATAACCCGGAAGGCTCCGGCACGTTTTTGTTCACGCTGGTCACCGGCTTGGGCTGGACGCTGGCCACGGCGCTGTGCGCCTGGGTCATCGCGCTGCTGCTGGGCACCG
The DNA here is from genome assembly GCA_903948045.1 of uncultured beta proteobacterium. Classification (GTDB taxonomy): domain Bacteria; phylum Pseudomonadota; class Gammaproteobacteria; order Burkholderiales; family Burkholderiaceae_C; genus Rhodoferax. Next base: position 3,457 of record CAJAXU010000706.1, read on the forward strand.
TGGTCGGTGTGGTGCGCACCATGCCCAAGCCCTGGCTGGTGCGGCTGGGCAATGCCTACGTCGAGCTGTTTCGCAACATCCCGCTGCTGGTGCAGATGTTTCTGTGGTTTTTTGTGTTGCCCGAGTTGCTGCCGGTGCGCTGGGGCGACGCGCTCAAGCAGATGCCCAACGCGCCATTTTTCACGGCGGTGGTCTGCCTGGGCTGCTTCACTTCGGTGCGCATTGCCGAGCAGCTCAAGGCCGGCATCCAGTCGCTGCCGCGCGGCCAGGCCATGGCCGGCACCGCACTGGGCCTGACGTTGCCGGCCACCTACCGCTATGTGCTGCTGCCGCAAGCCTTTCGCATCATCTTGCCGCCGCTGACCAGTGAATTCCTTAACATCATCAAAAACACCTCGGTGGCGCTCACGGTCGGCCTGATGGAGCTCACCGCCCGCACCCGCGCCATGCAGGAACTGACGTTTCAGGTGTTTGAGGCCTTTGCCGCCGCCACCGTGATCTACCTGCTGGTCAATTTGGTGGTGGTGCAGGGCATGCGCCGGCTGGAGCGCCGGGTGGCGGTGCCCGGCCTGATTGCCGGCAGCGCCACGGGCGGCCACTGAGCACGGACCCCCATCACCATGTTCAGCCAGTTTGACTTCAACGTCATCGAGCGCAGTTGGCATTACCTGTTTTTTACGGGGATGACCTTCACGCTGCAGCTCACGGTGCTGGCCATGAGCGGTGGCATCGTGCTCGGCACAATGCTGGCACTGGCCCGACTGTCGAGCTTTCGGGCGTTGTCGATGGTGGCGGGCGCCTATGTCAACCTGATGCGCGGTATCCCGCTGATCCTGGTGATTTTCTGGTTTTATTTTCTGGTGCCCTACATCGGCCAGTGGGTGACCGGGGCGGACCAGCCGGTGCGGGTGGGGGCCTTTGCCTCCTGCCTCATCACCTTTATTCTGTTCGAGGCCTGTTATTACTGCGAAATCATGCGCGCCGGCATTCAGTCGATCCCGCGCGGCCAGGTGGCGGCCGGCTATGCGCTGGGCCTGAACTACTGGCAGTGCATGGGCAATGTGGTGTTGCCGCAGGCCTTTCGCAACATGGCGCCGCTGTTGCTGACGCAGACCATTGTGCTGTTCCAGGACGTATCGCTGGTTTACGTGCTGTCCATGCCCGACTTCCTGGGTGCGGCGTCCAAGGTGGCGCAGCGCGACGGCCGCCTGGTCGAGATGTACCTGTTTGTCGCTGTGGTGTACTTCGCCATGTCCTACACCCTGTCCAGCCTGGTCCGGCGGCTGGAAGGCCGCATTGCCATCATCCGCTGAACCCCCGCCCGCTATCCCCGGTCCCGTCATGATCAAAATCAACAACGTCAGCAAGTGGTACGGCAGTTTTCAGGTGCTGGCCGACATCAGCACCGTGGTCAACAAGGGCGATGTGGTGGTGGTGTGCGGGCCCTCGGGCTCGGGCAAGTCGACCCTGATCAAAGCCGTCAACGGGCTGGAGCCGTTCCAGAAGGGCGACATCTGGCTCAACGGCGTCTCGGTTGGAGACCCGGCCACCAACTTGCCAGCGCTGCGCGCCCAGGTCGGCATGGTGTTCCAGAATTTCGAGCTGTTTCCGCACATGAGCGTGCTGAAGAACCTCACCTTCGCTCAAGTCAAGGTGCTGGGGCGCAGCCCGGCAGAGGCCGCCGAGCGCGGGCTCAAGTACCTGGACCGGGTCGGGCTGCTGGCGCAGCGCGACAAGTTCCCCGGCCAGCTCTCGGGCGGCCAGCAGCAGCGCGTGGCGATTGCCCGCGCGCTGGCCATGGACCCAGTCTGCATGTTGTTCGACGAGCCCACCTCGGCGCTCGACCCGGAGATGGTGGGCGAGGTGCTGGATGTGATGGTGCAGCTGGCGCAAGACGGTATGACCATGATGTGCGTCACCCACGAGATGGGCTTTGCGCGCAAGGTCTCCAACCGCGTGGTGTTCATGGACGAGGGCCGCATCGTTGAGGACTGCGCCACCGAAGCCTTCTTCGGCCAGCCGCAGCAGCGCCACGAGCGAGCACGCAATTTTTTATCAAAGATTCTGCAGTACTGATCAGTCTTGGCCCGCCACCTGCGGGTTTCTACGTATAATCTAAGGCTTTGTGACAATTGCCAAGCTGTAACGTAGGTGTAATGTGATATGCCGATAATCGCCTCCGCAGCCGGGTATGACTCCGACGAGTCCGATGCCTTGCCGCATGCGCCCATGACCGCCGAACAGGCGCAGGCACTGCGGCAGCGCGACCCCTCGGTCTCGGCTTGGCAGGTGGTGCGTTGGCAAGCCCTCACGGGCGTGCTGGTGGCCGTGGTGACATGGGCGATGACCCGGTCAAATGCTGCGGCGTGGTCGGCGGGCTATGGCGCGCTGGCGGTGGTGTTGCCGGCGGCATTGTTTGCGCGGGGCTTGTTGAGCCGCGTGGCGCTGAGTAGTCCGGGGGCGGCAGTGACTGGGTTTTTTGTATGGGAAATGGTCAAGATCGGCTTGACGCTGGCGATGTTGTTCGCCGCGCCCAGGTTGGTGTCCGAACTGAGTTGGCCGGCGATGCTGGTGGGCTTGGTGGTGACGATGAAAGTGTATTGGGTGGCGTTGCTGGTGCGCCCCAAAAAGTAATTAAGCCGGCTTCCTCACGGGAGCCCCAAATTGAATAACGAGTACATCGATGGCTGCTGAACACGGACCGACCGCAGGTGAATACATTGTTCACCACCTGACGCATCTGCAAAACAAGCCGATGCAGGGGGTGATTGACTTCTCGGTCTACAACCTCGACTCCATTTTCTGGTCGGTACTGTTAGGTGTGCTCGGCACCTGGGTGCTGTGGCGGGCGGCCAAGTCGGCCACCGCTGGCGTGCCTGGCCGTTTCCAGGCCGCGGTCGAGATTCTGGTTGAAATGGTCGACACCCAGGCCAAGGGCATCATCCACAACGCGCAAAGCCGCAAGTTGGTGGCGCCGCTCGCGCTGACCGTGTTTGTCTGGATCTTTCTGCTCCACGCGATGGACTTTCTGCCGGTCGACCTGATCCCGAAAATCTGGGAGCTGATCTACGGTGCCGCTGGCCATGACCCGCACCACGCCTACATGCGTGTCGTGCCTACCGCCGACCTGTCCACTACGCTGGGCCTCTCCACCTCGGTGCTGCTGGTGTGTCTGTTCTACAACATCAAGATCAAGGGCTTTGGCGGCTGGGTGCATGAGCTGTTCACCGCCCCGTTTGGCGCCCACCCCCTGCTCTGGCCTATCAACTTCATGATGCAGATGATTGAATTCGCCGCCAAGACCGTGTCGCACGGCATGCGGTTGTTCGGCAACATGTACGCCGGCGAACTGGTGTTCATGCTGATCGCCCTGATGGGTGGTGGCGCGGCTCTGTCGCTGTCGGGCATCCTGTTGCCGATCGGTCAAGTCATCGTTGGCTCGATCTGGGCCATCTTCCACATCCTGATCGTGGCGCTGCAAGCTTTCATCTTCATGATGCTGACGCTGGTGTATGTGGGTCAGGCCCACGACGCGCACTGAGCGGCAGCGGTTTTTTCTCAGAGTTTCCTTTTCCCTTTCCCTTTCCTTTAACCATTCACTTTTATCCTCAGGAGCTTTAAATGGAACACGTACTCGGCTTTGTTGCACTCGCTGCCGGTCTCATCATTGGTCTGGGCGCTGTCGGCGCATGTATCGGTATCGGCATCATGGGCAGCAAATACCTCGAAGCAGCAGCTCGTCAACCTGAGTTGATGAACGAACTTCAAACCAAAATGTTCTTGTTGGCTGGTTTGATCGACGC
>CAJAXU010000707.1 GCA_903948045.1 uncultured beta proteobacterium
GTGGCCGGGGTCGTAGCCGTCCAGAAACTGAAACGGGCCGTAGTCGATGGTCAGGCCCAGGATGCTCATGTTGTCGGTGTTCATCACGCCGTGGCAAAAACCCACCGCCTGCCAATGCGCCACCATCTGCGCCGTGCGCTCGCTCACCGCCTGCAGCAGCGCGGCGAAGCGGTTGCCGCCAAACTCGCTCGTGTCGCGGCATTGCGGGTAAAACCGGTCAATGACATGGTCGGCCAGCGTTTGCAGCTCGGTCAACTGCTGGCGGTAGGCAAAGTGCTCAAAGTGGCCAAAGCGGATGAAGCTCGGCGCCACCCGGGTCACCACGGCGGCGGTTTCGGTGCTTTCGCGGTAAACCGGCGCGTCCGAGCCGGTGACGCACAGCGCACGCGAGGTCGGGATGCCCAGGCCGTGCATGGCCTCACTGCACAAAAACTCCCGGATGCTCGAGCGCAGCACAGCGCGGCCGTCGCCCATGCGAGAGTAGGGCGTGAGGCCCGCCCCCTTGAGCTGCACTTCGAGCCCGGTGGCGGTCTGCCCGAGCAAAATGGCGCGCCCGTCGCCCAGCTGCCCGGCCCAGACACCAAACTGGTGGCCGCTGTAAACGCTGGCCAGCGGCCGGGTGCCGGCGATATGACGGTTGCCGCTCAGGGCCTGCAGCAGTGCATCAGACAACAACTGGTCAGCTGACAGGCCCAGCACATGCGCCACAGCATCGCTGCGCCCGACCCAATAAGGCGCGGGCAGCGGTGTGGGTGCTAATGCCGTAAAAAAGTCTTCGCCCAAAGCCGCGAAGCTGTTGTGCCAGTTCAGGCCGAGGTCTAGTGTGTGCGCCTCGGGAGTTGCGGTGTTCATGACTGGATTGTCACGCAGGTGGGGCTGGCAGGTGGGCAGTGGGGTTGTGCGTGACGGGTTGGGCGAGCTGCAGGGGCCGACTGGGTGCCGCCGCTCGTGTCCCCCGCCCTGCGGGCTCCTCCTTTACCTCGCCACGACACCCAATCGGCCCCTGCAGCAGCAAACTGGGTTGGCGCACCAAGCCTTGGGGTCACTTTCACTGCGTACCAGCTACCGTGCCAGATCTGGGTGGTGGGGCGTTCGGCGCAGCGGCATCAAGGAGGAGCCCATTGGGCGGGGGACAGCCGCGGAGCCGAATGCCCCGCCGCCCTGATCCCACAAAACAAGGAACTGGTTCCCATCAGGCCGGGAGAGGCGCTTGGTAAAGGCAGGCCGACGTGACGGCCGACACGGCGGCAATGCCGATTTGAGCCAGCGCGGTTTCAATCTCACCGGTGAAACAGTTGTACATGCGCTCCGCACCTGCGGGCCCTACCGCTGCCAGCGCGTACAAAAATGGTCGCCCCACCAGCACCATATCCGCGCCAAGTGCCCGGGCCTTGACGATGTCGTCACCGGTGCGGATGCCGCTGTCAAACAGCAGCGGAAAGGCGGGGCCGACCGCCTGCCGGATGGCCGGCAGCACCGCGATGGCTGAGGGCGCGCTGTCGAGCTGGCGGCCACCGTGGTTGGAGACGCAGATGGCGTCAACGCCCTCGGCCTTCATGCGCACGGCGTCTTCGGCCGACAGCACGCCTTTGATGATCAGCTTGCCGCGCCAGGCCGCCCGCAGTTCTTGCAGAAAAGCCCAGTTGGCGCCGGTGCGGGGCGCGTTGCGGTCGTAGCCCTTGGCATTGGCGCCCGAGAAATTGGCCATGGTCGGCAGGCCACTGGCCAGCGTGTTGAGCGACCAATGCGGATGCGTGGCAAAGTCCATAAAGTGCCGGGCCGTCATGCGAAATGGGGTGGTGAACCCGTTGCGCACGTCGCGTGGCCGTTTGCCCAGGCGGGGCACATCCACGGTCAGGATCAGGGTGTCGTAGCCGGCCTTGGCGGCGCGGCTGCTCAGTGCCATGGCCTCTTGCGTGCTGCCGGTCACGTACAGCTGAAACCAGGCCCGTCCGCCGCTGAGCCGGAGCAGTTCTTCCAGCGGTGTGGACGAGGCGGTCGACACGCCCAGGGGCAGGTTATGGCGCTGGCTCAGAGCGGCCAGGGCGCGGTCGGTGCCGGGCCAGGCCAGGTCACACATGCCCATGGGTGCGATGCCAAACGGCACATCCCAGTCCTGCCCCAGGAACGAGGTCGTGAGCGATATGCTGTTGACCTCGGCCAGGCTGCGCGGCTGCAGGCGCACGCGCTGCAGGTCGCTGATGTTGCTGGCCAGACCCAGCTCTTCGCCGGCGGCGCCGTCGATGAAGTCGTAAATCAGGCGCGGCAACCGCTGTGCGGCCAGTGCTCTGGCATCCCGGGTCGACGGCAGCGCTGGGCTGGGTTTGAACGCTGGTGCAGCGCCCAGGCCGCCAGGGGTCATGAAAGAAAACATGACACTGATCATAAATGCCCGCGATGATGATTCCACAGTACCATGCGGGCCTGCCAATTTCATATTCAGGAGCCGTCCATGCTTGGTCTGATGCAAAACCATCCGCTGTTGATCTCGTCGCTGATTGATTTCGCCGAACGGCACCACGGCGAGGCCGAGATCGTGTCGCGGCGGGTGGAGGGCGACATCCACCGCTACACCTACAAGGCGCTGGCGGCGCGCTCGCGCCAAGTGGCCAATGCGCTCGACGGCCTGAAACTGGGTTTCAGCGACCGGGTCGCCACCCTGGCCTGGAACGGTTACCGCCACTTGGAGTTGTACTTCGGCGTCAGCGGCTCAGGCCGGGTGCTGCACACCCTCAACCCGCGGCTGCACCCCGATCAGATCACCTGGATTGCCAACCACGCCGAAGACTCGGTGCTGTGTTTTGACCTGAGCTTTTTGCCCATCGTCAAGGCCATTGCGAGCCGCTGCGTCACCATCAAGCACTATGTGGCACTGTGTGATGCTGACAGGCTGCCGGCTGACAGCGGTATTCCCGGCCTGCTCAGCTATGAGGCCTGGATGGGCGCGCAGTCGGCTCACTACGAGTGGCCGATCTTTGATGAGAATTCGGCCTCCAGCATGTGCTACACCAGCGGCACCACGGGCAACCCCAAGGCCGCGCTGTACAGCCACCGCTCCACCATGCTGCATGCGCTGGCCGGCGCCCTGCCTGATGCCCTGTCGATGAGCGCGCGCGATGCGGTGCTGCCGGTGGTGCCGATGTTCCACGTCAA
>CAJAXU010000708.1 GCA_903948045.1 uncultured beta proteobacterium
CTGCAGGCGCACCCCGGGCACGTTCTTGAGCGGCTGGAATTCATCCAAATTGCTGATGCGTGGGTAGGCGATCACCGCGATGGTCTGCCGCACTGCGCCGGTGGCGACACTGCGGTCGTCAAACACACCATCCTCTTCGGGTAAGCCGTGTTGCCACCACATCGGCAGCGTGGCCACGGTGGGGATGCCGGTCAGGTCTTGCAGCATCTGCGGCGCCGGCGCCAGCAGGGCGGCGTCGCCGCGGAACTTGTTCAGCACAAAGCCGCGGATCAGGGCGCGGTCAGTCTCAGGCAGCAGCGCCCAGGTGCCGTACAGGTGGGCAAAGGCGCCGCCGCGGTCAATGTCAGTTACCAGCAGGCAGGCGGCACCAGCATGCTGAGCCACCCGCAGGTTGACGATGTCGCTGGCGGTCAGGTTGATCTCGGCCGGCGAGCCGGCGCCTTCGATCACCACCACATCGTTCTCGGCCATCAGGGCGTCCAACGCGCGGGCGATGTGGGGCCAGACCCGGTTGCTGCGCTCGCGCCAGGGCATGGCGGTCAGCGCCGCATCAACCTGGCCCAGCAGCACCACCTGGCTGTGGGTGTCGTGCTCGGGCTTGAGCAGCAGCGGGTTCATGCGCACATCGGGCACGGCGCGCGCGGCCAGCGCCTGAAAGTACTGCGCACTGCCAATCTCGCCGCCGGCCACCACCCGCGCGTTGTTGCTCATGTTCTGCGCCTTGAACGGCGCCACCTTCAGGCCCTGGCGCGCGTAGTAACGGCACAGCGCGGTGGTGAGCCAGCTTTTGCCAGCGCCACTGGTGGTGCCCAGCACCATGATGCAGCGCGCGCTCATACCGGCGCTCCCACCGATTCAATAGCGGCCAGCAGGGCGGCTTGCGCACCTGGCGGCAGCACGCCCAGGCGCACCAGGCCGGGTAAGCCAAACGAGCCGGTATCGCGCAGCTTGATGCCCTGGGCACGCAGGGCCTGGCACCAGGCGGGCACCGTGGTGCCTGGCGGCGGCCGGGCGCAGAAAAAGTTGGCCTCGCTGGGCAGGCAAGTCCAGCCGGCGCCGGTGAGCAGCTCGATCTGCAGCGCCTTCCAGCGCCGCAAGGTGGTCAGGCTGTTGGTGAGCCAGCCCTGCACTGGCGCTTGCACCCAAGCCTGCAGCATCGCCACGCCATGGCTGCCCAGCACCCAGGACGGCGCCAGCGCGTCCAACTGGGCCACCGCCGCCTCGTGCCCCAGCGGCGCGATGGCATAGGCTGCACGCACCCCTGTCAGGCCCAGCGCCTTGTTGGGCGAATACAGTTGCCAGACCCGGTCACGCTGCGCCGGGCCCAGGCTGGCGCTGCCGCTCAGGCGCAGCGGGGCATAGGCGCTGTCCAGCACGACGGTGCCGCCATGCGTCGCGCCAGGCCAGCGCGTGTGCGCCTGGCCCAGCGGGCTGGAGGGCTCGCAGGCCCAGACTAGTGCCGCGCCCTCGCCCCCGTCGTCATGGCGCCGCGGCAGGCCGCAGGCGGCGGCTGCCGCGGCGTAGTCGCCGAAGGCGTGTTGCGGCTGCCACACGCCCGGTGGGCCAGCACTGCCTGCCCGCCGACCGACCCAGGCGCTGATGCGAAAAATGAACTCACTGGCGCTGCCAGCCGGCAGCAGCCGCCCGGGTGCCACGCCATGCCAATCGGCCAGCGCGGCGCGCAAGGCGGTGTAGCTGGCATCGGGGTAGCGGCTGGCATCGGCCGCCTGCACCGCAGCCAGGGCTAGGGGACAGGGGCCGCAGGCGTTACTGTTGGTCGAAAAGTCATGCAGGGGCACGCCCAGTGCATCCGGCCCGCCGTGCATCCGGTCGCCGGCGCTCAAGCCACACCTCGAATTGCTGCACAAACCATAGCTAAGAGTACTACAGCCATAAGGGCTAAAAGGGTTTTTTCTGCATAAACCACAGCGTGCCCCGTGTCTGCCGACTGCGCCTCCCGGCCATTCGGGTTGAGCCCATAGACCAGCGGCTTGCGCAGGGTCACGCCCAACACCAGCGCCATCGCCGCCATCGGCCAGCCGCTGTTGGGCGAGGGCGTTTTGACGGCTTCCTGTCGCAGGGCGCCCGCCAGCCGCAAGCCGCGCCCGCCGGCGGCCAGCAGCAGCAGTGCTGCCGTCAGGCGCGCAGGCAGCCAGCTCAGCGCGTCGTCCACGCGCGCTGCCCATTTGCCAGCCCATTCCCAGCGCTGGCCCCGGTAGACGCCGCGGTAACCCCACATCGCATCAGCGGTGTTGGCAAAGCGGTACAGGGCCGCCCCCGGCAGGCCCAGCAGCGCAAACCAGAACAGCGGCGCTACCACCGAATCATTGAGGTTCTCGGCCAGCGATTCGATGGCGCTCTCGCGCACGCCGGCTTCGCTCAAGGCGCTGACATCGCGGCTGACCAGCCAGCTCAGGCGCTCGCGGCCCGCCGCCAGCGACTGCTGCAAGGCCTGCTCGACGGCCTGCACCTCGGTGTGCAGCATGCGCCAGGCCAGCAGCGGCTTCAGCGCCAGGCCCAGCAGCAGGCCGGCCAGCACCACCGGCAAGCGCAGCGCCAGTTGCTCGATCGCCATCGCTGCTGTAATAACCATAGCAGCGCCGCCAAGCCAGGCAAGGGCTCCGAGCCAAAATGACCGGTAATCCGCGCCATCCGGGCGGGCCTGGCGCTGCAGCAGCCGACCGGCCCAGCCCAGGTAATGGCCCATCCACACCACCGGGTGCCAGCGCACCGGCGGCTCGCCCAGCCAGCGGTCGATCAGCAGCGCCAGCAACAGGGCAGACAGGCTCGCCAGCAGCACGTCAGTCCTCAATGCCGCGCTGTGCCGGCACGCCGGCGTTGAAAGCGTGCTTGATCTTGGTCATCTCAGTCACGGTGTCGGCCAGCTCGATGATCTCGGGCGGGCAGCGCCGACCGGTCAGCACCACATGCACATGGGCCGGCCGCTGACGTAGCGTTTGCAGCACATCGTCGAGCGGCATCCAGCCGTAGATCAGCGGGTAGGTAATCTCATCCAGCACCACCAAAAAATGCTCGCCGCCAAGGATGGCGGCGCTGGCTTTTTGCCAGCCGTCACGCGCCAGCTGGGCCGAGTGCTCCAGGTCCTGGCTTTTCCAGCTGAAGCCGTCCCCCAGACCCTCGATCGGAATGCCAATCTGCTCAAACATGCGGTGTTCGCCAAAGCGGGCGGTCGGCACTTTCATAAACTGAAAAATCTTGACCGCCTTGCCGCGCCCATGCGCCCGCAGCGCCAGGCCAAAGGCCGCAGTGCTCTTGCCCTTGCCGTCGCCGGTGTTGACGATCACCAGCCCGCGCCGCTCGCCCTCGGATTTGTCGTAGGGTTTTTCGGTGGGTGGGGTTTCAAGCTGCATGGGAGTTTCTCTCTTTGGGCAACGCCACCCACTGCCCCTGCAGGGCGTGAATGGCGATGCGGTGGTCAAACACCTGCTCCAGCGCCCGGTGGCTGGCCGGGTCGGTGCAGGCACCATGGTGGGCCAGCCGGCCGCCGGCCAGTACCAGCAGGTCATCGGCGTGCAGCGCCATGGAAATCTCGTGCAGCACGCTGACCACCGTGTGGCCACGCAGGGAAAGCGCCCGCACCAGCGCCAGCCAGTCGGCCTGGTGCGGCGGGTCCAGGTTGGCCAGGGGCTCGTCCATTAGCAGCACCGGCGCCTGCACCGCCAGCGCCCGCGCCAGCAGCACGCGCTGGCGTTCGCCGCCCGACAGCTGGCCCAGCGCCCGCTGCCGCCAGTCCCAGGCCTGGGTCGCTTGCAGCGCCTGCTGCACCGCCGCGTGGTCGGCCGCACTGGGCGCGCCGAGCCAGGGCTGGTGCGGCAGCCGACCCAGCATCACCACGTCCAGCACGGTGAGGTCGTCACCCGACGATTCGTTTTGCCCCAGCCAGGACAACTGGACAGCGCGCTGCCGGCCGGTTAGTCTGGCCAGCGGCTGGCCCAGCAGCTGCACCTCGCCGCTGTGCGGCAGCAGCCCGGCCAGCACTTTCAGCAGCGTGGATTTGCCGGCGCCGTTGGGCCCGACCACGCTGGTCCAGCGGCCAGCCGGCAGCGCCAGATCAATCCCATGTAACACTGGGTTATTTCCAAGGCTGGCCCTTATGCCACGGGCCTCGAGCGCTATATTTTTGGAAGCATTGGCCATGCTCACAGGCTCCCGCCGCGGCTGCTGTTGCGGTGCATCAGCCAGAGCAGGTAGCCGCCGCCCAGCACCGCCGTGAGCACGCCCACAGGCAGTTCCTGCGGCGCGATCAGGCCGCGCGACCGGATGTCGGCACCCATCAGCAGCACGCCGCCCATCAGGCTGGCCAACCACATCAGCCGGCCGTGCGTCGTCTTGGCCACCGAGCGCACCAGGTGCGGCGCCGCCAGCCCGACAAAAGCGATCAGCCCGGTCTGCGCCACCGCCGTGCCAGTGGCCAGCGCCAGCACCACCACCAGACCCGCACGCAATGCCGGCAGCGGCAAGCCCAGGCTTTGCGCAGTGGCTTCGCCAAGTGCCAGCGCATCCAAGAGGGGACTCATCCGCCAGGCCAGCAAGCC
>CAJAXU010000709.1 GCA_903948045.1 uncultured beta proteobacterium
AACGGGAGGCGTGGTGTCCGCAGGCGGGTTGCCCGTATTGGGGTCGTACAGGGCAAAGGCGTCCCAGCTGACCGTCATCAGGTTGCCGTCAATGTCGTCCAGGTTGGCGCCAACCACCGCAAGCTTGAAAGCCGCACTGGGAGCCGTGGCAAAGCTCACCGTGATGGTGCCGATCAAAGCGCCCGACGTTGCAAAGGTTCCCCCCACTGTGGTGCTTGACGAGAATGCCGAGATACCCGCACCAGCTGAGGAACTGAAGCCACTGACTGCAGCCGCCGTGTAGCTGTAGCTCACCCCAGCCGGCTCGCCATTGATCACCAACTCGACCCCGTAGGCCCCTACGTTGGAGGCATCCGCCAGGTAAATATCAGCCCTAAATTGCGTGCTCGATCCAGTAACTTTAGTCAGCGCTGAGGTGTAGTACTTTGATGCCATGATTTTTCCCTGCTTAATTGATTGATTGATTCAGCCTAAGTGTGCCATCACAAGACCCCAAACTGCCCCACCGGCATGCCAAAGATGCTACTCAGGGCGCTGAAGTGCGTCGGGTCGATGGTGTCCAGATCAGTGCTGCCGGCCGGTGCCGCCCAGCTGCCGTTCACATCGCCCTTAAGCACACCCACCAGGTTTACTGCGCCATTGGCTTGCAAATTGGTGCTGATGCTGTGGTCCCAGTTGGTGCTGTTGCGGCTAAGGGTGAATTGGCCCGTGGTTTCGTTCCAGAAATCCCGCGTCTCCTCCACAAACATCCACTCCTTGGCCGGTGCCGTGGGCAGCTTGACGGCCATCTTCAGGATCGCCAGCGCATCTGCACTGGTCACCCGCCCATCTGTGCCCACCACATCAGCCGCCATGAGCTGATAGGGCGAGAGCATCGGCGCAGACAGGGGCCCGGTGCTGCCATCCGGGTCCGGGTTGGGGTTCAGCCCTACCGCCATCTTGAGTGCGGCCAGTGCATCGGCGCTGGTGATGGCGTTGCCAATGTCGGTAACAGCTCGGGTGGCGGTGATGTCGTAGCTGCCGGGCTCCAGGGTGCTGATGCTGTAGGCGCCGGTCGCACTGGTGCTGGTGCGGGCCACGCTGAGCCCGTAGGCGCTGGCGCTGGCGCTGCCAACATCGCCGCTGAGCAGCTGCAGGTCAGCACGCTGTGCTGTGGCAGTCTCAAAGGTGATGGTGCCGAGTTTGAAGTCTCCGGCCGCTATGGCTGCCGTGCTGTCATTGGCAAAGCCGCCTACCGTGAGGTTGGTGCCAATGGCGTTAGTGATCAGGGTCCAGCCGGTGCCACCCGTGCTGGTGTTGGGCAGGGTGCCAGCGGTAAAGGTGATGCCGCTGGCGTTGCTGATGTTCAGGTCAAAGCCCAGACTCTCCGCGGCCGATGCCGAGCGCGTCCATACCTCCACACTGGCGTGGCCGGTTGCGTCCCAGCTCAGCGCCTTGAACTGTATGGGCGCGTTGGCCCCTTCAGCCGGTGCACCACCGCCCTTGACCGCAATCGCCACATCCTGCAGCAGCATGTGGTTCTTCCAGTCGTAGGCCAGCCCTGAGAGGGTGGGCTTGACAGTCGATGCCGCCACCGTGAAGTCCAGCGCCGTGGCCAAGCTGATGCCGGCAAAAGAATTGCCCGCCAGATCCTGCACCACACCAGAGCCCAGGGTCAGGGCGTAGTGCGCACCGCTCAGCAGGTCGGCTGCGGGATTAAGGGTGAGTTGGCTGCCCGCTATGCTGACCTGGCTGGCATCTGAGACAGACACAGTGCGGGTGTCTGCCGAGTTGGCGGTGTTGGTCAGCACCAGGTTGCCAGAGCCTGCCTTGATGGCTTCGCTAAAGGTGAGGGTCAGATTGGCGCCGGCCAGCACTGCGTTGGCGTTGTCCGCAGGGCTGGCCAAAGTCAAGGTAGGGGCAACGGTGTCAGTCGGCACAGCCGCTGTGAGTTGTTCCGACGTGATGGTCAGAGCAGTGGTCGCGGTAGAACCTGTGCCGAGGTCGAAGGTCAGGCTCTCGATGCTGGACAGGGTATCGGTGCCAAAACCGGTTGCGGTGGCATTGGCCAAATCTTGAACCGTCCAGCTGCCAGCAGTGGCGCCCGCAGTGATCTTGGCCAAGGCTGTGGTGCCCTGCTTGACAAAAACCGCATTGGCTGTGGCGTCCCAGGCGTAACTCAGTGCGGTAGTCACGGTATTTGTCACCGAGTAGCTTGCCGCATCAGAGCCATCTCCGCCGCTGATGGTGTCGTTGCCTGCCCCGCCATTTAATTTGTCGTCGCCTGCGCCGCCAATGAGCGTGTCGTTACCCGCCCCGCCCACAAGCGTGTCGTTTCCACCCTGGCCATCCAGCCCGTTGTCGGCACTATTGCCAGTGATGCTGTCGTTGTACTCAGAGCCGCGTACACCTTCGATGTTTCGCAGCGAGTCGGTGCCGCCTAAACCGTCACTGGCGGTGCCATCCATCGTGTCGTTGAGGGTCACTGTGACTGCGCTGGTAGCCGAATCGTACTGTGCCCGGTCATAGCCTTGGCCACCGTCGATGGTGTCGTTACCTGCCTCGCCACGGAAGACTTCCAGCGCATCGTTGTTGGCGTTACCGCCAGTCAGCGAGTCGCTGTTGTTCGATCCGAAAAGTCCTTCCACGTTGGTGAAGGTGTCGGTTCCCACGCCACTGCCACTACCCGTTCCCGATACCAAACTGGCTGTGACGCCGCCAGAGGCATTGCTGAAGCGCACCACATCGATGCCGCCGCGCCCATCTATCACGTCATCACCACCCCGGCCTTCAAAGCTTTCGGTGATATCTGTGCGATTCGACCCATACAGGGTGTCGTTATTGGCAGACCCTCTGACTTGATTGAAGTTGAACAGCGTATCAGTGCCAGAGTTGCCGGTGATGGTGCTGTTGGCCGTGGTGGCGGTACCTGCCGCAAAATCCACAGTGACCGCTGCCTTGGCATTCTGGTAGCTGATTCGGTTGCTGTTGGCACCCGTGATGGGGTCGATGGCGCCGCCATCAATGGTGTCGTTGCCGCCACCGCCTTCAAACTGCTCGAATACAAGGCCGGCGCTGCCGGTAATCGTGTCAGCCAACTCGGAGCCACGCACAGTATTGATGTTGATCAGCGTGTCGGTGCCATTGCTACCTTTGTTGGCTGTTCCATTGCCAAATGAAAAGCCCAGACCCAGATTGACGTTGACAGCCGTCGTACTGTTTTGATAGCTGGCGGTGTCGCTGATGTCTGCAATATTGATGAATGAGCCACCGTTGACGGTGTCATTGCCCGTGCCGCTGTCAAAGAAGTCGTAGCCTAACCCGCCATCCAGGCTGTCATTGCCTGCACCGCCATTGAGGTTGTCGTCGCCTGCGCCGCCAATGAGCGTGTCATTCCCGCCGTTACCAGTCAGTGAATTTGCGTTGGCATCGCCGGTAATACTGTCGTTGAAGTTGGTGCCGTTGACGTTTTCGATTCCGACCAGTGTGTCGCTACCATCGCCGGTCGCTGTACCGTTGGCAAGATTAAGGACCACAGGGCCTGTAGCTGTGTTGCTGTAGAAGTAGTCCGCCGCGTCGCCAGTGCCCGCGCCACCGTCTATGGAATCATCACCCGCGCCGCCGGTGATGTAATCGTTGCCTGCGCCGCCAATCAGGGTGTCATTACCCAACTCGCCACGCAAGGCGTTGTTACCGGCATCGCCGGTCAACTGGTCGCCATAGCTGGAGCCACTCAGATTCTCGATACCAGTCAGGGTGTCGTTGCCGGCGCCGCCGGTGACCGCACCAGTGGCCAAGCTAGCTGTGACGGCGGAGGTGGCGTCGAAGAAACCCGCCCAATCATTGCCGTCCCCGCCATCAATGACATCATTGCCCAGCCCGACATTGATGTTGTCATTACCGGCAAGGCCAAAGATGATGTCATTGCTTGGCCCATCACTTAGGTTGTCGTCGTTCAGGCTGCCGGATGCCAAGGTGAACGCTTGATAGGCTGTACCCGCGGTGATCCCAAGTATTTCCACGCTTGACAGTCTTGCGGAGATGTCACCCGCAAGGCCAGTACCGCTGGTCGATGTCAGCTGGAAGTAGAGGCCATCCGTTTTCGTGACTAGCGCCACTTCGACGTTGCCGGCCTTGATGTGCACCCCGTTCACGTCTACCGTGGTGGAAAATGCACCGTTAGCTGACCTTGTGAACTCAGTGCTTAGCAACAGCCTGTCTGAGCCACCATTACCGTCAAGCAGAGCATTGCCGGAGTCGGTCCCCCAATTGAATACATCATCGCCAGAATTCCCGAAGATGGTGTCGTCGCCTTTTACTAAAAACTTGTCCACGCCATCTGAGCCGGTGATGTTGTCGGCACCGTTGTCCGCTACGATGATTTGGGTCTTGCTGGCGTCAGCGCCCGAGCGGTTAAGGGTGTCTTTGAAGACGGATCCTTGCGTGAACTGAATTGGCCGAATAGCATCATTGAAGGTGGCCGAGACCAAATTAATGGTGCCCGTAGATCTCAGAGTCGTGCCCGAGCTGTCCACGAAGTTGAATAGCATGCGCTCAAAGCCGCTGCCGTCGGTGTTGAGCACCTTGACCAATTGTTGGCTGCCAGACACCACTTCATACAGGTTGACTGCCGTGCCTTCCTTCAAAATACGGATCGTTCTGCCGCCAAATTGGCCTTCCAGCCCATCGGCGTTGGCCATTGGGCCACCACTGAATGTGCTGTTTTGCACCATGAGGTTAATTTCAAGCACATCGCGGTCGCCACCAGTGCCAGCGTTCAGGCCCGCCAAAGCCGTAGTCAGCTGGGTGGCATTGGACGTGTCTGCTGTGCCGGTGCTGACCCAGTCGTTGCCAGCAGTGCCGATTTGTGTGGCGGCAGAATAAACATAGGACGCTGCTTGCACCTCATAGGTTTCGCTCCAACCGGGATTGACGCCCAAAAAGGCCTTGATTGGCGTGCTGGCCGTGCTGGTGATGGATGCGCCGGCGCCCAGGTGCAGGTTGCCAATGGCCAATTGCCCAACATCGCCCGACTGAAGCGTGTAGCTAAATTCCAGCACCCCATTGGCCGGGTTGCTGGCACTTGTCACGTAATTGGCCAACACTGTTTTATAGGCGCCAGCCTCACCGATGACCAATTGCAGTTGCGGCGCACCACCCACGGCCACCGCACGCTCGCCTGACCCATTGGCGCTCATGTGCGCACGGAACACCAATGTGCTGCCGGCGGCGTGGCTGTTACTGTAGTTGTTGCTCTCAATCCAGCCAATATAGGGTTGGCCTTGGGTGGGCGTACCGGCAATTAGGCTGTAGTCTGAGTTTGATGGTGGCGCTGTGCCGCCTGTGTAGGTAATTTGGCCGCCAAAAGTGTCATTGGTGACGCTGAAGCCGCTGGCCAGGTAGCTGCCTTGAAGGGTGATGTACCCGTCCGCCCCGGGTGTCGAATCAGCACCCAGATACACCTTTGTCTGATTGGCACCAACCTCCACCAGCACCTGCCCTTGGCTTAGCGTCGCTGAGTTGCCCGACGTGAGCAGGCTGAGGATCCCCATATTTTGCGCATTGATCGAGTCGCCACCCGCACCGAAGTCAGTGATGCTGTCGTTGCCATTAAATACCGAGCCATTGAACGCAAAGGTGTCGTAGCCGCCACCACCAGTCAGAATGTCGTCACCTTCATTGCCCTGGATGTAGTTACTACCGCTGTCGCCCTTCAGGTTATCGGCCAGCGTGCCGCCAAAGATATGGAGTTGTTCGATGCCTGAGAGCTGGTCCGTGCCACCCAGGGGGTCGATTTGCACGCCACTTTGCAGCGTGGAGACAAAGGTAATGGCCTGGGTAGCACCGCCGTAGTTATAGGCCACGGTGTCGTTGGTGCCAGCCCCGCCGTCAATCGTGTCGCTGCCATCATTCCAATTGCCACCCGCGCGGATGTAGTCGTCACCCGCACCTCCGCTGATGCTGTCGTTACCGGGGCCGCCTTGCAGGTAGTCATTACCCGCACCGCCGATGATGGTGTCGTTACCC
>CAJAXU010000710.1 GCA_903948045.1 uncultured beta proteobacterium
GCCGATCAGCGACAGGGTCACCGCTTCGATCAAAAACTGCGCCAGGATGTCGCGCCCGCGCGCGCCCACCGCCATGCGCAGGCCGATCTCGCGCGTGCGCTCGGTCACGCTCACCAGCATGATGTTCATGATGCCGATGCCGCCAATGATCAGGCTGATGCCGGCCACCGCCGCCAGCAGCAGCGTCATGACGCGGCTGGACGCCTCTTGCGCCTGCAAAATCTCGGTCAAGTTGCGCACCGAGAACGGGTCGTCGCCGCCGGGCTGCACCTTAAAGCGCTGGCGCAACAGGTCCTTGATGTTGTCTTCGGCCACCTTCATGCTCTGGCCCTCGCGCACCTTGACGCTGATCGAGCCGACGCGCCGCAGCTTTCCGCTGGCGCCGCCCTGGATGCGGTTGCGGTAGGTGGAGATCGGTACCAGCACCACGTCGTCCTGGTCTTGCCCCATGGCGTTCTGGCCCTTGCGTGAGAGCACGCCCACGATGGTCACCGGCACTTTTTTGACGCGGATCACCTGGTCCAGCGGGTCGGCGTCGCCAAACAGCTCGCGCGCCACGGTCTGGCCCACGATCGCCACCTTGGCCGAGCCCTGCAGGTCAGCGGCATCAAAGCTGCGGCCGTCCGACAGCGGCCACTCGCGCGCCTCCAGGTAGTCATTCGTGGTGCCGAGGATGGAGGTGCTCCAGTTGGTGTTGCCGGCCACCACCTGGGCGCCGGTGCGCGAGCTGGGCGCGGCCACCTGCACCTCGGGCACTTCGCGGGCAATGGCATAAGCGTCCTCTTCCGTCAGGCCCTGGCCGGTTTGCGCGCCTAGACGCACACCGCCCTGCGTCACCCCGCCCGGGATCACCAGCATGATGTTGGAGCCCAGGCCCTTCATTTGGGCCTGCACCCGCTCTGTGGCGCCACTGCCCACCGCAATCATGGTGATCACCGCCGCCACACCGATGATGATGCCCAGCATGGTCAGGATGGAGCGCAGCGTATTGGCAGCCAGGGCACGCAGCGCAATGCGCACCGGCACAAACAGGTTCATGTCGGCACCCCACCCTTTTGTTGTACGTCTTCGACGATCAGCCCGTCGCGAAACACCAGTTTTCGCCGCGCCCAGGCAGCGATGTCGGTCTCGTGGGTGACGATCACCACCGTCATGCCCTGGGCGTTGAGTTCGGTCAGCAGGCGCATGATGTCTTCACTGGTCTTGGTGTCCAGGGCGCCGGTAGGCTCATCCGCCAATATCAGCTGGGGCTGGTTCACCAAAGCGCGGGCAATCGCCACCCGCTGCTGCTGGCCGCCTGAGAGCTCCGACGGGGTGTGGCCCGAGCGCTCGACCAGCCCGACCCGGGCCAGCGCCGCCAATGCGCGCTCGCGCCGATGCAAGGGCTTGACACCGGCGTACAGCATGGGCAGCTCCACGTTTTCCAGGGCGCTGGTGCGTGGTAGCAGGTTGAACTGCTGAAACACAAAGCCGATGCGCCGGTTGCGGATGGACGCCAGTTGGTCTTGCGCCATGGCTTCTACCTCTTCGCCCGCCAGTCGGTATTCACCGGAAGTGGGCAGGTCCAGGCAGCCCAAAATGTTCATCAGGGTGGATTTGCCCGAGCCCGAGGCGCCCATGATGGCGACAAAATCGCCCTTACCAATGTCGAGCGAGACGCCGCGTAGCGCGTGCACGGTCTGGTCGCCCATGGTGTAGGTCTTGACCAGCTCACGCGCCTCGATCAGGCACAGCGCGGGCACGTCCATCAGAACGGCAGGCGCGGGCCGGTCGGGGCGCCACCGGTGGCAGCACCGGCCGCCACCGTGCCGACAATGACCAGCACGCCTTCTTTAAGCACCGCCGCCTCGGGCGCGTTGGGCCCGAGCAGCAGCTCAGTGCTGCTGCCGTCCGAGATGCCCAGCCGCACCGCGTAGGCCACCGGCTTGCCGTCGGCACCCATCAGGTAGATGCGGCCGCGCGTGCTCTGACGGCCGGCTAGCGCCGCCAGCAGCGCAGCGTACTTGGGTTTTTGCTCGGCGCTGAGAACATCGGCAATGCGGGCTCGGATGTCGGCGCTGATGCGCTCGCGCGCCTTGGGCCGCTCTTCGGCACCCAGGTCGCGCAGCGCCATAAAGCGGGGCCGCGCCTCGGTGTAAATCGCGTCCACCTTCTCGGCCTGGGCCGGGCTCAGTGCCAGCTCGGCCACCAGCCGGTTGCGAAACTCGACCATCGGGTTGCCATTGGCCGGCAGAGCGGCTGCCGCGCCGCCGCCGGGCGTTACACCGCTGCCAGCCGCTGCGCCATTGTTTGAAGGTTTTTGGCCTCCAGGCCTTGTCGCAGCGTCGTTTCCTGCTATTTTTTTAGGAGCATCTGCCGCCGCAGGACCTGCCATTCCGGCTGGGCCGGTTGCAGGCTGGGCACCAGCTCCAGGCGGTGGGCCACCCGGCGCCTGAGCCAGCATCTGCTGGTACTGGCTGCGCTGCGCCGGCGTCAGCATGGCGCTGATACGGGCGCGCATGTCAGCGCTGACCTTGTCGCGCGCTTCGGCGCGCTGGTCCTGCGGCAGGTCGCGCAGCGCCATGAAGCGCGGCCGTAGCTCGACGCTGATGGCGTCGAGCTTGCCTTGCTGCTCGGCGCTCAGCTGCAGCTCGGTCACCAGGCGCTCGCGCTGCGCCGCCATGCCGCCGCCTGGCCCGCCGCCACCGCCACCCGCGGGTTGGGCCAGGGCCTGGCTGAACCAGGTCCAATTGTTGGCGCTGGTGCCACTGGCGGCCGAAGCTGGTGTACCTGGTGTCGCGGCCGGCGCCGAGGCTGCCGCTGCCGCCGGCTCGATGCCGGCAATGCGCACCCTTAAAGCGGCGTTGGGCACCTTGAGCACGTTCTCGCGCACATCGGTCACCACCCGCACATTGGCCGTCATGCCCGGCAGCAGGCGCCCGCCGGCGTTAGAGAAACCTACCACCGCCACATAGGTCACCACATTGGCCACGCTTTGGGCCGCCTTACGCACCTGGCGCACCTCACCCTCAAAGGTCTGGCCGGGAAAAGCATCGACCGTGAAGGTGGCGCGCTGGCCGGTGCGGATGCGGCCCACATCGCTCTCATCGATGCTGGCGTCCACCTGCATGTCTGACAGGTTTTGCGCAATCACAAACAGCTCGGGCGACTGCAGGCTGGCGGCCACCGTCTGGCCGCGCTCAATGGCGCGCTTGATCACAATGCCGTTCACCGGCGAGGTGATGCGGGTACGCGCCAGGTCAATGCGGGCCTGTGCCAAGGCTGATTCGCGCTGCGCCACATTGGCCTGCGCGCTCTTGATCTGGGCCTCAGTGACCCCTGCCTGCGCCTGGGCCTGCTTGAGCAGCTCGCCAGCGGTGTTGACCAGCGCGCGCGCCTTGTCGCCCTCGCTCTGCGCGATGAACTGCTTGTCGACCAGGCTTTGTTTGCGGTCCAGGTCACGCTGCGCTTCTTGCAGGTCGACCTGCGCGCGCGACACATTGGCCCGACTGGCCGCCGCCGCCGCTTGCGCTGTCACCACTGCTGCACTGGCGGCGTCGACATCGGCCTGGGCCGAGCGCACGCGGTACTCAAAGGTTTCGGGGTCGATGCGGGCAATCAGCTGGCCGGCCTTGACCTCGGAATTGAAATCGACATACAGGTCCTTGATCTGGCCCGACACCTGGGTACCCACCGACACCTGGGTCACCGGGTTGACGGCGCCGCTGGCCGACACAGTGGCCTGCAGGTTGCCGCGCTCGATTTTGGCGGTACGGTACTGCACCGTCTCAGCCGCGCTGCGCTGGCTCCACCACCAAGCGCCGCCACCGCCGGCCAGCGCCAAGCCCACCACCAACACCGCCAGAGAGGTTTTTTTCATCATCTGGATTCTAAGGAGCCACCCGCCATGACGGCTGAGAAAACACAGCACGCTGTGTAAAGCTGCGGCAAAACCAGCCGGGCGTCGGCATCCGCTTTGGCTTTCAGGGCCGCGCTGCGCCCTGTCGCAACATGCCCCGGTAGATGTCGTCATCGCCGACCACGCCAACAAAGCGTGGCCCCTCGCACAGCAACACCGGCCGTCCGGTGGCCTGACGCACCCGGATGATCTGCTCCAGCAGCATCGCAGGCGACACCATCACAAAAGCGCGGCCGTCCTGCCCGGTCTGCGCCAGATCCAGCTCAGGTGTATACGCCACCAGCCGGGCCGGCATGCCCTCAATCAGCGCTTGCACCGGGCAGCCGGCTGCATCCAGCGCCAGCCGATGGTGGCCCGTCCAGTCCAGCTGCAACAGGCCGTCGCGCACGGCCAGGGCCGCCAGCGGCGTCATCAGCGAGGCACCGCGCAAGACTTTGATCGGGTTCATGTGCGCCACAAAATCACGCACATAGGCGCTGGCCGGGTTCAGCACAATCTGCTCGGGCTCGCCCGACTGCACGATGCGGCCGCCCTCCATGATGGAGATGTGGTTGCCCAGCCGGATCGCCTCGTCCAGGTCGTGGCTGACAAACACAATCGTCTTCTTGAGGCGCTTCTGCAACTGCAGCAGCTCTTGCTGCAAGTGCTCGCGAATCAGCGGATCGAGCGCAGAAAACGGCTCGTCCATCAGCAGAATGTCGGCATCGGTGGCAAAGGCACGGGCCAACCCCACGCGCTGCTGCATGCCGCCCGAGAGCTCATGGGCGTACTTGTCGGCCCAGCCCTGCAGCCCGACCAAGGCCAGCTTCTCATGCACGATGCGCTGGCGTTCTGCCTTGGGCGTGCCGCGCAACTCCAGGCCCAGGCCCACGTTTTCCGCCACCGTGCGCCAGGGCAGCAGGGCAAACTGCTGGAACACCATGGCCACCCGCGTGCTGCGCAAGCCGCGCAGGGTGGCCGCATCACACCGGCCGGGGTCGGTATAGCCGCCGCTGGCATGCGCGTCGCGGATCAGCACCTCGCCCCGGGTGGGCCGGTTCAGGCCATTCAGGCAGCGCAGCAGCGTCGACTTGCCCGAGCCCGACAAGCCCATCAGCACCGAGATTTCACCCTCGGCAATGTCTAGGCTGCAGGCCGCCGCACCCAGCACGGCGCCGGTGGCGGCCAGAATCTCGTCACGGTTGCGGCCCGCATCCAGCAGGGCCAACGCACGCGCCGGGTCCGGCCCAAACACGATGTCGACCTGCTTGAAACGCGCCACCGGGGCGTCCATGTCAGCCATCGCCCTGGCCGCCCGGCTTGGCTGGCGCGCGCCGGGGGGTCCTGACCCGCTGCTTGCACAGGCGGTCGAGCACGATGGCCACGATCACGATGGCCAGCCCGGCTTCGAAGCCGTCGGCGATGTTGACCGAATTGAGCGCCCGCACCACCGGCTTACCCAGCCCGTCAGCCCCCACCAGGGCGGCAATCACCACCATGGACAGGCTCAGCATGATGCATTGGGTGATGCCGGCCATGATGTTGGGCATGGCGCTAGGCAGCTCCACCTTCCACAACAGCTGCCAGCGCGTGGCCCCAAAGGCCTCGCCGGCTTCGAGCAGGGGCTTGGGCACCGAGGCAATGCCCAGCGTGGTGAGCCGAATCGGCGCCGGCAAGGCAAAAATGACGGTAGAGATCAGCCCCGGCACCACACCCAGGCCGAACAGGATCAGCGTGGGGATCAGGTACACAAAGGTGGGGATGGTCTGCATCAGGTCCAGCAGCGGGCGCAGCCCGGCTGCCAGCCAGGGCCGGTGCGCCGCCGCAATGCCCAGCGGCACGCCTAGCAGCACACAGGTCAGTGTGGCGCACAGCACCAGCGCCAGGGTTTCCAGCGTTTCATCCCAGTAACCCAGGTTGATCACCAGCAGCAGCGACAGCACGACGAACACCACCAGACCGATGGCGCGCTGCAGGTACCAGGCCAGCCCGGCAATCAGCGCCAGCAAAACCAGCGGGTGAAACCAGAACAGCGCCGCCGTCAGGCCCAGGATGGCCTGGCCCAGCACCTCGGAGATCGCACTGAACAGCTCCGGAGCACCGGTGGTCAGGGCCTCGACAAAGCGGGCAATGGCCTCGCCCAGCAACAGCTTGTTGAGCTTGAGCCAGGCCAGCGCTGCGTCCAGACCTGCCACCGCCAGGCCTACTTGACGATCATGGCCGGCGTGACATCCTTGCCGTCAAAGGTCTTGACGTTGCGCATCCAGTTGCCCCAGGTGGAGGCATTGGCCTTGAGCCAGGTCTGTGCGGCCGCGGCCGGTTTCATTTTCTTGTCCAGGATCAGGCCCATGATCTGGTTTTCGCTCTCCAGGCTGAACTTGGTGTTTTTCAGCAGGGTGCCGACGTTGCCACACTCGGCGGCGTAGCCCTTGCGCACATTGGTGTAGACCGTGGCGCCGCCGTAGTTGGGGCCGAAGAAGTCGTCACCCCCGCTGAGGTAAGTCATCTTGATCTTGCTGTTCATCGGGTGCGGCGCCCAGCCCAGGAACACCACCCACTCCTGCTTGGGCAGGCTGCGCACCACCTGCGACACCATGCCGGCCTCGCTGGATTCGACCAACTTGAAGCCGCCCAGACCAAAAGCGTTCTTCTTGATCATGTCCAGGATCAGGCGGTTGCCGTCGTTGCCAGGCTCGATCCCGTAAATCTTCTTTTTGAACTTGTCGGCGTTCTTGGCCAGGTCGGCAAAGGTTTTCACCCCGGCCTCGGCCACATAGTCGGGCACGGCCAGCGTGTACTTGGCCCCCTCCAGGTTGGGCCCCAGCGTTTCCACCGAGCCATCCTCGCGGTAGGGTTTGATGTCGGCTTCCATCGAGGGCATCCAGTTGCCCAGGAATACGTCGATTTTTTTGTCCTTCATGCTGCGGTAGGTCACCGGCACCGACAGCACCTGAGACGTTGGCTTGTAGCCAATGCCCTTCAGGATCTCCGAGACCACGGCCGTGGTGGCGGTGATGTCGGTCCAGCCGACATCAGCAAAGCGCACGGTCTGGCATGACGCCGGCTCGGCCGCCAGCGCCGGCGCGCTCAGGCCCGCGGACAGCGCCAGGGGCAACAGGACTCGGATCAGGGGGCGGGTGGCTGGGCTGTGGACAGGGTGGGGCATGGACATCTCCTCTAGGTTGGGCAAGGTCGGCACCATGGTAACCCGCCCTATCCCGCTCGGCACCCGGTAGAAACACCAAGCCGGCGCGACGCCCCCTGCGGTTGGTGATGGCCGGGTCACGCTGAGGATGCTGCTTGCCGGTCGCGCCGACGGGCGGTCACTGGCGTCGCAAAATGCTCAGTTCGTCGCAGCGGTGTGGCGGCTGCGAATCAATTGTTCAAAATAGCGGTCATCGTGTTCCACCAGTCCGTTTCACCATGAAAACCACCTTGTCGGCATTGTTCCTGGTCCCGTGTGTCCTCGTGCTGATGGTGGCAGCGGCCGTCGTATTGGGTGGCCCAGCAGACATCCGGCCCCTAGCCAGCATCAACGCGCCATTTGAAAAGGTTGATTTTTCTGCCGTGCCGCCTTCGCAACGCTTCACGGCTCGGGATGGTACGGCTCTGGCGTGGCTCCATTACCCGGCCACAACGGCGGCTACCGCCCAGCGAAGGGTGGTGCTGGTCCACGGATCGTCGGCACGCGCCCAGTCCATGCATGTTCTTGCCCAAGCCCTGGCAGCCGCCGGTTTTGACGTGGCAGCTTTGGACATGCGGGGGCATGGCGAATCGGGCACACGGGGCCAAGCCGCTTACATCGGCCAGCTCGAAGATGACATTGAGGATTTCATGCGTCGGATGCCGTTTGCAGGCCCCAGCACGCTGCTCGGATTTTCATCCGGCGGCGGATTTGTCTTGCGATTTGCCGGGAGCACGCGCCAGGCTTTGTTTGACCGCTACCTGCTGCTCTCGCCCTACCTGCACCACCGCGCACCCACCAACCGGGAAAGCATGGGTGGCAGTGGTGCCTCCTGGGTATCTGTCGGCTTGCCGCGCATGGTCGCGCTGACCGTGCTCAATGCAGCCGGCATGACCCGCTGGAACGATCTGCCGGTTTTGCGATTCGCGTTGAACGAATTCAGCCAAAAACTGCTGACGCCCTCTTACAGTTACACCTTGGCCGCCAATTTTCGGCCGCACGACGATTACCTGAGTGACATACGGCAGGTGCGGCAACCCCTGCGCATCGTGGCCGGCCTCGACGATGAACTGTTCGATGCCAATGGCTTTGCAAGAGTGTTTGCGCAAGCCGCCCAGACCGTGCCGGTGACGCTCGTGGCCGGTGTCAACCACATCGGTCTGACGCTGCAAGCCCAGGCTGCGGCTGCGGTGGTCAAAGCCTGCAGCGACTGACATCCCGGCCAAGGTCTAACCTTTCCCATCCCTCACGCCATTAGGACCCATCATGCAATTCACCCCCCTCATCGCCGTGCACATGACCGCCGCGCTGGGCGCCGTCGCGGTCGGCCCCATTGCCCTGTGGGCCCGCAAGGGCGCCACCCAGCGGCCCAAGCTGCACCGCGCCTTTGGCTACGCCTGGGTGACGCTGATGGTGCTGGCCGCCGTCTCGGCCCTGTTCATCCGCGACTACGGCCTGCCCAACCTGGGCGGCTACACCCCGATCCATTTGCTGATTCCCTACACGCTGTTCTCCATCGTCATGGCTTTTGTCTACCTGGCCCGGCGCAACATCGAGGGTCACCGCAAGACCATGCAGTGGCTGTACATCGGCGCCTGTGGCATTGCTGGGGCCTTTACCCTGCTGCCCAATCGCTACCTGGGCAAGTTGGTCTGGGGCCAGTGGCTGGGCCTGTTGTGAGCTACGCCACAAAGACATCTTTGACCGCTTTAGCCGGGCTACGCATACAGAATCTTAGGACACTAAAATTTCGACCTTCCATGCACATCACCACCCTCCAAGCCCTGCGCGCCATTTACAGACCGGCCAGCGAGCGGGCGCTGAAAAAAGAGATCCCGTCGCTGGACGTGCATGCCGTGCAGTTCATTGGCCTGTCGCCCTTTGTGGTGTTGGCCAGTGGCGGGGCGGATGCAGCGCACCCCAGCCTGGACGCCTCGCCACGCGGCGGCGAGCCGGGCTTTGTCAAGGTGCTGGGCGCGCAGACCCTGTTGGTTCCGGACGCCCCGGGCAACAACCGCTTGGACACTCTGGAGAACATCGTCTCCACCGGGCAGTTGGGCTTGCTGTTCATGGTGCCGGGCTTTGACGAGACGCTGCGGGTCAATGGCCGTGCGGTACTGTCTACCGATGCGACAGATTTGCAGCTTTTTGCGGATGCGAAACGCGCACCCACACTGGTGATCCGCTTGACAGTGGCGTCGGTCTACCTGCACTGCGCCAAGGCGCTGATGCGCTCGCAGCTGTGGGACGCCAGCCGCCACCCTCACCGCACTGCCATGCCCACCATGGGCGAGATGCTGCGCGACCAGATTCAAGCCTTCAAAGGCGAAACCATCGAGGTCGACTTGCAGGCCGTGATGCTGGAGCGGTACCAGCAGTCGCTGTGAAACAGACAGGCTGCTTTGGACGCGCTGCGCCAGGGCATGCAACTGAACGATGGCTATATTGTTGATCCACTGTCCCAACTGGAGATGCCCACCATGACCACTGATCCGACCCCCGGCCAATTGGACCGCCTGGCCGCCAAGCGTGCCAACATAAAAATCGGGGTTTATGTGCACGCCGCCGTGTATGTGGCCGTTAACCTGGGCTTGTTTCTGCTGTCGGCGTCGCAGGGCAAGGCATGGGCCATCTACCCTGCCCTGGGCTGGGGCCTGGGCCTGTTCCTCCATGGAGCGGTGACCTGGCTGGCCCTGCCCGGCAGCGGGCTGCGTGAGCAGATGGTGGCGCGCGAGCGCCGCATCCTCGAAAGCCGACGTCCGTGACAGCTGCCGGCCACGTGCCCGTGCCACCCCGCATGCTGCGGGGCTGGCACTGGCTGCTGGCCTCGGCCTCGCTGAACACCTTCATCGGGCTGGCGCTGACGCTGGCGGGCACCGGCCACGGCGACGGGCTGCAAGCGCTGGGCGTGAACCTGCTGTACTCACAGTGCATCGGCTTGGCCATCTGGGGTTTGATTGACCTGGGACGCCTGTGGCTGACGCCCGACGAGCCGCAGCAGTGGCCCCGGCTGGTCGGCATCGTGCCGGTGGGCGTGGTGCTGGGCTACCTGGCCGGTACGCTGGTGGCCGACTCGCTGCTGGGCGGGTCGGATGGCGCCGGCCTGTCGATGCTGCAGGCCGGCCAGAGCACCGGGCTGCTGCTGATGAGCCTGGCCATTGGCGCCGGTTGCGCCTACTACTTTATGAGTCAGTCCCGGCTGGCCCATGCGCGTGAGGAAGCCGCCCGCGCCAGCGCCCAAGCCGAGGCGGCGCAGCGCCAGGCGGCCGAGTCGCAGCTCAAACTGCTGCAAACCCAGTTGGAGCCGCACATGCTCTTCAACACGCTGGCTAACCTGCGCGTGCTGGTCAGCCTGGACCCGGCCCGGGCCCAAACCATGCTGGACCACCTGATTGCCTACCTGCGCGCCACGCTGGGCGCCTCGCGCGCCACCCTGCACCCGCTGCAACACGAATTCGACCGGCTGGCCGACTATCTGGCGCTGATGGCAGTGCGCATGGGGCCGCGCCTGAGCTACCAGCTGGACCTGCCAGCCGAATTGGTCACAGTACCGGTGCCGCCACTGCTGCTGCAGCCGCTGGTGGAAAACAGCATCCGCCACGGCCTGGAGCCCAAGCTGGACGGCGGCCACATCACCGTGCAGGCGCTGCGCCAAGGCACGCAGCTGGTGCTGACGGTTGCCGACACCGGCCTGGGCTGCCCCACCACCCCGGCCCCGCCCGCCACCCCAGGCGCCGGCGGCTTTGGCCTGGCCCAGGTGCGTGAGCGCCTGCACACCTGCTACGGCGACCAGGCTGCTATTGAAATAATAGCTATACCTTCAGGTGGGACAAGGGTTAGCATCAGTTTTCCCTTAAAAAATTAACGTCGGCATGCGACTGAACCTTCACCCGCCCCACCCCACCGCCCTGATCGCCGAGGACGAGCCGCTGCTCGCCGCCGCCCTTCGGGCCGAATTGGCCTGTCTATGGCCTGAGCTGAAGGTGCTGGCCAGCGTGGGCGACGGTCACAGCGCGGTGGCGCAGGCCCTGGCGCTGCAGCCCGATGCCTTGTTTTTTGACATCCGCATGCCGGGTTTGAGCGGGCTGGAGGCGGCCGCCGCGCTAGCCGACGCCTGGGACACCACCACACCCGGCGCCAAGCCGTTCCCGGCACTGGTGTTCGTCACGGCCTATGACCAGTACGCAGTGCAGGCCTTTGAGGCGCAGGCGGTGGACTACCTGCTCAAACCCGTGCAGCCTGAGCGTCTGATGAAAACCATACAAAAACTCCAGCAAAGCCTTGCCAGTAAACGCTCTGCTGCTACTGATTTTGAAGCGACGCTGACCCAGCTGCGCAGTCTGCTCGCTCTGCCAGCCTCCCCGCCCAACCCGGCCGCCGCCCGGCTCCAGCACATCCAGGCCAGCGTAGGCAGCGCCATCCACCTGGTGCCTGTGGCCGAGGTGGTGTACCTGGAGGCTGCCGACAAATATGTGCGGGTGCTGACCGCCAGCCGCGAACACCTGATCCGCACCCCGCTCAAAGAGCTGTTGCCGCAACTTGATCCTGCCCACTTTTGGCAAATTCACCGTGGCACAGCAGTCAATAACTGCTACATCGAGCTGGCATCGCGGGACGAGCAGGGCCGGCTAAGCCTGTCGCTGCGGGGCCGGCCGGAGCGTCTGGCGGTCAGCCGGCTATTTGCCCATCAATTCAAAGCCATGTGAAGCGCCGGTTCGTGGGATGATGCGGCCCAATGCCAATGAGCCAAGCCGCATGTCCCAAGACCTGAATGTATTTTCTGTTCCCTTGTTTCCGCTGGGCACCGTGCTGTACCCCGGCGGTTTTCTGCCCCTGCAGATTTTTGAGGTGCGCTACCTGGACATGATTGGCAAATGCCACCGCAGCGGCTCGCCGTTTGGCGTGGTCACGCTGACCAAAGGGTCCGAAGTGCGCAAAATCGATCCCGACCGGCCCAGTGGCGACGGCTTTGCCGACGAGGCCTTTCACCCGATCGGCACCCTGGCCACCATCACCGAGCTGAGCAAGCCCCAGCCAGGGCTGATGGTGATCCGCTGCCGGGGCACCCAGCGCTTTCGCATGACCAGCTATGACCGCCTGCAGCATGGTCAATGGTTCGCCAGTGCCACGCCGCTGGCTGATGACATCAGCATGAAGGTCCCGGACGACCTCCGCAACGTCGCCACCGCTCTGGGCAACCTGATCAACACCTTGCACGCGCGTGACCTGGCGCCCGATCAGATGCCAATGAAGCCGCCCTACCTGCTCGACGACTGCGGCTGGGTGGCCAACCGCTGGTGCGAGCTCTTGCCCATGTCATTGGACCAAAAACACCGCATGATGGCGCTCGACAGCCCACTGCTGCGTTTGGAACTGGTGAGCGACTTGCTGGTAAAAAGTGGTATTGCCAAGTAACAAGGTGTGTGGGCCGGTCCGCCAGCTTGCGCGAAGCTCGCCGCGGTACTACCATTGGCCACAGGGAGTGTCAACGAAAGAGCCCACATCCAAAAAGGAAATGCTTCCGCCATGACCCTGCAATACACCACGGCCTCGAACGTCTTGCCCGAAAACAAGATGCGTTTGTACCCCACCATGGTCATCAACATCATTGGTGGGCCAGGCTGCGACAAATCCTTGTTCTCCTCCGCCATCATCCTGCGCCTGAACCTGCGCAACAAAAGCGTGGAAAGCATCCCCGATTACGCCAAGTCGCTGGTCTGGCAACAAGACTTTGAGGCCCTGAAAAACCAGTACCTGATTGCCAAGCGGCAGTTTGAGATGCTCAACCTGCTGGACGGCCAAGTGCAGTACCTGGTGACCGAATGCTCTTTGCCGCAAGTGCTTTACTACAACGAGCACTATGAAGACAACATCTGCGATGTGGCCAAGACACGTGGTCACATCTTGGCCTGGTACAAGCAGCACAACAATGTGAACGTGCTGGTGGAGCGCGGTGACAAGAAATACGTGCATACCGGCCGGTTCCAGGACGAGGTGCATGCCCGCGCCATCGACCGGGCCCTGCGCCAAAGCCTCACCCGGGAAGGCATGCCCTTCACCGCGCTGCCGCCCAACATCGACGCGATCAACGCTTTTGCCGACGCGCTGGAATAGCGGTGGCCATTGTTCGGCCACCATAGAGGGGGCCGACTAAAATCGGCCCATGAGTTCACCCACGCCTGACAAAGCCAGCGGCCCTGACGCCAAGCCCAGCAACTTTTTGCGCCAGATCATCGAGCATGATCTGGCCGTCGGCACCTACGCCCAGCGCCGCTGGGGTAGCAGCCCGGGTGACGCGGCCCACCATGCTACTGGCGTGCTCGACCCGGCCAAAATCCGCACCCGGTTTCCGCCCGAGCCCAATGGCTACCTGCACATTGGCCACGCCAAAAGCATCTGCCTGAACTTTGGCCTGGCGCGCGACTACGGCGGCGTGTGCCACCTGCGCTTTGACGACACCAACCCCGAAAAAGAAGACACCGAGTACGTCAACAGCATCATCGATGCGGTGAAGTGGCTAGGCTTTGACTGGAACGGCGCGCCCGACGCGCCGCCCTACCAGGCCAGCGACTACTTTGGCTTTATGTACCGTGCGGCCGAGCACCTGATCGAAACCGGCCACGCCTATGTGGACGAGCAAACGGCAGAGCAAATGCGCCTGAGCCGGGGCGACTTTGGCAAACCCGGGGTAGACAGCCCGTTTCGCGCCCGCACGCCAGCCGAAAACCTGGCCCGCTTTCGCGAGATGCGCGACGG
The DNA here is from genome assembly GCA_903948045.1 of uncultured beta proteobacterium. Taxonomy (GTDB): domain Bacteria; phylum Pseudomonadota; class Gammaproteobacteria; order Burkholderiales; family Burkholderiaceae_C; genus Rhodoferax. Next base: position 13,818 of record CAJAXU010000710.1, read on the forward strand.
CCAGCACGAAGACGGCAGCATGGTGCTGCGCGCCAAGATCGACATGGCGCACCCTAACATCAACCTGCGCGACCCGGCCATCTACCGCATCCGCCGCGCCACCCACCACAACACCGGTGACACCTGGTGCATCTACCCGATGTACACCTTTGCCCACCCCATCGAAGACGCGCTGGAGCAGATCACCCACAGCATCTGCACCCTGGAGTTTGAAGACCAGCGCCCGTTTTACGACTGGCTGCTGGCGCAGCTGTGCCAGGGCGGCCTGCTGTGCGCGCCGCCGCCGCACCAGTACGAGTTTGCCCGGCTCAACCTCACCTACGTCATCACCAGCAAGCGCAAGCTGGCCCAGCTGGTGTACGACCACAAGGTGAGCGGCTGGGACGACC
>CAJAXU010000711.1 GCA_903948045.1 uncultured beta proteobacterium
GATGGCCAGACCGGCGCTGTTGACACCCTGGATTTCAATGTGCTGGCGCCGCGCGGCCTGAACCCGGCCGACTACCCATTGGTGGGCGGCAACGACGGCGACTGGTTCAACTGGCCTGCGGTGCAGGGCAACCGCAATGTGTCGGGCTACGGTTCCATCTGCGTGCCCGGGGCCATTGCCGGATTTGCCAGTGCCCTGGAGAAATACGGCACGCTGAGCTGGGCCGACGCGCTGCAGCCCGCCATCGAGCACGCGACGCAGGGCTTGGAGCTGGACTGGTTCACCTGCCTCACGATCGCCATCGACGCCGCCGGCCTGGCGCAGGACCCGGCCAGTGCGGCGCTGTTTCTCGACGAGGGCCGTGCGCCCCGGGCCAGCGATCGCACGCCGGTTGCACGCTGGCCCCTGCCCGACACGGTGCGCTTGCTGCAACGGCTGGCGCAGGGTGGGGCCCGGGAGTTTTACGAAGGCGATACCGCCCGGGCTCTGGCGCGGGATCTCGAGGCCGGCGGCTCGGCCTTGCGCTTTGACGACTTTGCCAACTACCAGCCGGTCTGGGCGCCGCCCCTGGTCGGCCACTACCGCGGCCACCCAATCCAGGCCATGCCAGGGCTGAGTGGTGGCCCGACCTTTCTGGAGGCCTGCGCCGCGCTGACTGCCTCGGCGCTGGGGCCCACCTCGTCGAACGCCGAGGCTGCCCTGATCCACGCCACCGCCATCCGTGCCGCCTATGCGCAGCGGCTGACCACGATGGGTCATGCGGCGACCGCAGACGCGGGCTGCACCTCGCATGTCAGTGTGGTGGATGCCTCCGGGTCCATGGTCTCGCTCACCAACACGCTGCTGTCGCGCTTTGGCGCCAAGGTGGTGATGCCTGGCGCGGGGTTCCTGATGAACAACGGCATGATGTGGTTTGACCCGCGCCCGGGGCAACCCAATTCGATGGCGGCCGGGGCCAAGCCATTGGCCAATATGTGCCCGCTGATTCTGCAGCGCGACGGTCGGCCCTGGCTGGCCATTGGCGCGGCCGGCGGCCGCACCATATTCCCGACCGTGCTGCAACTGGTCTCGGGTCTGCTGGACCGGGGCCTGTCACTGGAAGACGCCTTCAATGCGCCCCGGCTCGATGCCAGCACGGCGACCATCAAGGTTGACCAGCGCGCCGGACCGGAGGTGGCGGCCGCGGTCGCGAGCCGGTTCCCGGTGGAGCTGGTGCAGGACACGGTTTACCCCGTGCACTTTGCCATTCCCTCGGCAGTGTTGCGTGAGGCCGGTCACAACCAGGGCATGGCCCATACCACAAGCCCGTGGGCGGCGGTGGCGGTTGGAGGGCTTGCCGATGGCGCCTGAGGCTAGCGCAGCACCGGCCAACACCGTCCTGACGGTCAGGGATCTGGTGATCCGGATCGCTGGCGTGAACGTCGTCGACGGTGTGTCGCTGGCAGCGGCCGAGGGCAAAATTTTGGCCATCGTCGGCGAAAGCGGCTGCGGTAAAAGCCTGACGGCTTTGTCCATCCTGAGCCTGTTGCCGGCAGCAGCGCAAATTGTCGGCGGACAGATTCAGCTACAAGGCGCTGACCTGACCGCCATGGATGACGTGGCTTTGCGCGAGGTTCGTGGCAACCGGGCGTCCATCATTTTCCAGGAGCCCGTGGCCTCACTGAACCCACTGATGCGCGTCGGCGCCCAAGTGGAAGAGGCGCTGCGCATCCACCGCGGCCTCACCGGCCCGCAGGCGCGGGAGCAGGCTATCGCCATGCTGGCGATGGTGGGCATTCCTGACCCGGCCCAGCGCGCGGCGCAGTTTCCGTTCGAGCTGTCGGGCGGCATGTGCCAGCGCATCATGATCGCCGCAGCCCTGGTGTGCCGGCCCCGCCTGTTGATTGCCGATGAGCCGACGACGGCGCTGGATGTGACGATCCAGGCGCAGATCCTGGACCTGATGAAGCGACTGCGCGACGAGGTCGGCACCACCATTGTGCTGATCACGCATGACATGGGC
>CAJAXU010000712.1 GCA_903948045.1 uncultured beta proteobacterium
ACCGCCTGCGGTGCGGTGAGGGAGGGGCGTTTGACGGGTACATTGGATCGGCTTGGCATGGTCTTGACTGTATTGCATACCAGGGACATCATTAACTCACGATTAATTCAATAATCCATGACAAAAATGATGGTAATTGGCGCGTTACCGTGTGCGCTACGCCGTTGCACAATGGCGCCATGACGACACAACTCAGCACTGATCCCGCCCTGCCTCTGACCGGGTTGCGCGTGGTGGAGTTCACCCACATGGTGATGGGCCCGACCTGCGGCATGGTGCTGGCCGACTTGGGCGCCGAGGTGATCAAGGTGGAGCCGATCGAGGGCGACCGCACCCGCCATCTGTTGGGCGCCGGCGCCGGCTTCTTTCCGATGTTCAACCGCAACAAGAAGAGCATCGCCATTGACCTGCACCAGCCCGAGGGCGCGGCGCTGGCTCGCCGGCTCGCCGGCACGGCTGACGTGGTGGCCGAGAACTTCAAGCCCGGCACCATGGCCAAGTACGGGCTGGATTTCGCCGCACTGAGCCAGACCGACCCGCGCCTGATCTATGTCAGCCACAAAGGCTTTCTGCCAGGGCCCTACGATCACCGCACCGCGCTGGACGAGGTGGTGCAGATGATGGGCGGCCTGGCCTATATGACCGGCCGTCCGGGCGACCCGCTGCGCGCGGGCAGCAGCGTCAACGACATCATGGGCGGCATGTTTGGTGCCATCGGCGCCATGGGGGCGCTGATCCAACGCGGCATCAGCGGCCGCGGCCAGGAGGTGCAGACCGCGTTGTATGAGAACAATGTGTTTCTGGTCGGCCAGCACATGCTGCAGTACGCCATCACCGGCCGCGCTGCCGCGCCCATGCCGGACCGCATCTCGGCCTGGGGCATTTACGACATCTTCACCGTGAAGGATGGCGAACAGATTTTCCTTGCCGCCGTCAGCGACGCCCAATGGCTGACCTTTTGCGATGCGCTGGGCCTGGCTGATCTGCGCGACCTGCCGCAGTACGCCAGCAACAACCTGCGGGTGCAGGGGCGAGCCATCCTGATGCCGGAGTTGCGCCAGCGGCTGACCCAATGGCGTGCCACTGAGCTGGCGGCTCTGTTTGAGCGGGTCGGTCTGCCGTTTGCGCCGATCCGCAAGCCCGAAGAGCTGTACCAGGACGAGCACCTGCTGGCCACCGGCGGCCTGGCCGACATCACCCTGCCCGACGGTGAGCGCGCCGGCCAGCGCGTGGGCACCGCGCTGTTCCCTTTCACCATGGCCGGGCAGCGCCTGGGCGTGCGGCTGCAGCCGCCCACCCGCGGCCAGCACACCACCGAGCTGCTGGCCGCGCTGGGTTACGACGACGAGCAGGTGGCTGATTTGGTGGCGCGGCAGGTGGTGGCCTGACCAGGTCGCTATGGATCCCCGTTGCCAAGGGGATGAGTGTGGAAATTGTCATCCCCGGCTTCGACCGGGGATCCATGAATTCGGATTGCTAACGGGTAGGTAGCCCTGCCTCGTCCTTCACCGCCTGTTGCCTTCCTTAGAATGGCGCCTTGACGAGTCTTTCATCCTGTCTTTGGAGAATCCATGAAAACCCTGAATGTCTTGACGAACCTTGCCCGTGCGGTTGGTGTGGCCCTGTTGCTGCAGGTCCCGGCCCAGGCCCAGACTGAGTGGCGGTTTAACAACAGCTACCCAGCCTCGCGCCCCGAGTCGGCGCAGATCCGCACCTTTGCGGCCGATGTGGAAAAACGCACCGGCGGCAAGCTCAAGATCTCTGTCTCCGAGGGGGGTGCCCTTGGCCTCAAGGATGCCGATGCCATGCGCTTCATGCAGACCGGCACGCCCGAGCTGGGCTTCATCTGGCCTCCGTTTCTGGGCCGTGACGCGCCCGCCCTGGCCAATATTTACGTTTATGGCCTGGTGGCGAATGCCGATGAGCACCTCAAAGCCCTGCCGGCTCTGAAGTCGGTGCTCAAGGAGGGGATCGCCAAATGGAACGTGGAAGTCCCGGGGTTCCTCGGCTTCTCGATCGTGGACGCTGCGCTGTTTTGCCGCGAACCTGTCAAGACGCTGGAAGAGCTCAAAAAGAAAAAGCTGCGGGTCGGCAGCCGTGAGCAGGTGGAAACCTTCAAACGGCTGGGTGTGGCGGCGCAGATCGTGCCGCAAAACGAGTTGTATGCGGCGTTGCAAACCGGCGTTGTGGACTGCGCTCTGTACGCGCCACGATTCGCCAATTCGATCTCTTTGCAGGAGGTGGCCAAGCACGTCACCCCCACCGGCTTCCCGTTTCCGCCGGCCCCCTACGCCCTGTTGGCCCACAAAGCCAAATGGGCCGCCTTGCCGGCAGACCTGAAGAAGGGCTTTCTCGATGCGGTGACAGAACTCGAACGTGTCAGTTTCAATTTCGATGCCGACACCGCGACTGAAAACGCGTCACGGGACAAGTTACAGAGCCAGGGCGTGACCTACCATCCGGCCCTGCCAGCGGCCGACAAGGCAGCGATTCGCCGGTCTGCCCTGGAGACCTGGGACGTGCTGGCTAAGGAAACCGGCGGCGATGCCATTGCCTACCGCCAGAAGGTGCTGGACGCCCTGCCGAAATGATGGCGCAGCCGCCGCTGAGCCCGGCGCCATGGGTGGCCGCTCTGGAACGGCTCTGGCGTGGCTTGGCGCTGATGCTGGCCGTGCTCGGGGCTAGCGCCCTGGCCGGCATCTTTGTGCTGGTGCTGGGGGCCGTGGTGATGCGCTACGGCTGGGGTCGCCCGTTGGCCCTGACCGAGGAATTGTCTGGCCTGCTGATGACTGTGGCCGTTTTCGCGTTGCTGCCGATCACGGTGCTCAACGAGCTCAACATCCGCGTCAGCTTGGCCAGCGAGCGCTTACCGCCGCGCCCCAAGCGGCTGCTGTTTGTGCTGGGGCAGTTCGTATTGCTGGCCTTTGCGGTGGTGTTTGTCCAGCACGCTTGGGCCATCAGCGCCTTCACGGCGCAACTCAAGCTGATGTCCGAGCAATCGCGCCTGCCACTGGCGCCCTTCCTGTGGCTGGCCACGGGGTCCATGGCGCTGACCGGCGCCATTGCCTTGTGGCGTGCCTGGCAGCCTCATGCGGGTGATGCCTCACCGGAGGTCATGGTATGAGCTGGAGCTTGATGGGGCTGTTTTTCTCGGCCAGCATCCTGTCGGGTGCGGTGCTGGGTGCCGCCTTGGGCCTGACCGGCTTTGCCATTTTGCACTTCATGGGCGGGGGCGCGACACAGCTGGGGGTGCAGGCCGTTTTCAACGTCTTTGGCGAATTCACCCTGACCGCCATTCCCTTGTTCATCCTGCTGGGCGATGTGCTGGTGGCCAGCGGTCTGGCGGGCGGCGTGTACCGTGCCCTGTCGCCGCTGTTTGCCCGTGCCCGTGGCGGCCTGCTGCACACCAACATTGCGGTCTGCACCGTCTTTGGCGCTGTCAGCGGCTCGTCCATGTCGGTGTCGGCGGCGGTTGGTGCTGTGGCTTACCCCGAGTTGTCTCGGCGCGGCTATGCGCCGCGGCTGGTGGTGGGCACCTTGGCTGGTGGCGGCACGCTCGGTCTGCTGATACCGCCCAGCCTGTCGCTGCTGATTTACGGCGCCTTGACCGACACCTCGATCGGTAAACTGTTTCTGGCCGGCGTGCTGCCAGGTCTGCTGATGGCGCTGATCTTCATGTTCTATGTCGAGTGGTCGGCCCGGCGCCACCCGCACGAAGTTCCGCAGGAGCAGCCGCAGCCCTGGGGGCCGACCCTGCGCGCGACCCTGGCGCTGTGGCCCATTGCGGTGCTGATTCTGGCGGTGCTGGGCAGCCTGTTTGCGGGCATCGCGACCCCGACCGAATCGGCTGCGGTGGGTGTGGCGGCCGCCACGCTGCTGGGTTTCACCATGGGCGACCTCAGCTGGGGCCGCTTCCTCAAGACCTTCATGAACTCGGCCCGCACCTTTGCCGTCATTGCGCTGGTCTTCATGGGGGCGGTGATTCTGGCGCAGTCGATCAGCGTGTTACAGATACCGCAAAAATTGCTGGCCAGCATTGCCTCGGTAGGTCTATCGCCCCTGTTGATGCTGGCCCTGGTGCTGGTGATCTATCTGCTGCTGGGGATGGTGTTTGACGGCCTGTCGATGATGGTGATGACCTTGCCAGTGGTGTTTCCGCTGCTGACCGGTCTGGGCTTTGACGCCGTCTGGCTCGGGGTGGTGGTGACCATGATGATTGAGATTGGCATGCTGACACCGCCGGTGGGCATGAATTTGTTTGTGCTGGTGGGCATCAGCAAAGGCAAGGTAAGCCTGGGCGATGCGGCCCAAGGCGCCCTGCCTTTCTGGCTGCTGCTGTTGCTGGGGGTGCTGCTGCTGACCTGGCTGCCCGGCATTGCGACCTGGCTGCCCGGTTTGTCGTACGCCTGAAAAGAGGGAAAAAATGAGTGATGTCAAGCGGGCCCGCGCCCAGCTCCAGCTGGGCGAGCAACAGCTGGACGCCGTGGTGGTGTCCAAACCGGAGAGCTTCACCTGGGCGACCGGGGCACCGGCCGGGGTTGCCGCCTTCTTTCGGCGCGCCGGCGCTGCGATGGCGCTGATACCGACCGCGGCCACTGCGCCGTTGGCGGCGGTTTGCACCGAGCTCTTTGCTGCGCCGGCCCGCGCGGCGCTGGGGTCGGCCCAGGTTCACACCCACCCGGATTGGGTGGAGACTGCCGATATCCGGCCCTGGCTTGATACAGACTTGGGCGCGGCCGAGCTGGCTGAGCGGGCCTTTGCCAAGGCTGCCCGCCCGGTCGGGTTTGAGCGTCCTGCGGCGTTTGACGCGCGGCAGGCCTTCCTGGCGTTGGGCGATCTCTTGAAGGCGCGAGGCCTGTCCCGTGCCCGCATCGGCCTTGACCTGGATTTTTGGCCGGTGGCTGACTTTGAGTTGCTCAAAGCCGTGCTCCCACGGGTGCAATGGCGCGATGCCAGCCAAGTGCTCGGCCAAATCAAGGCCGTCAAATCGCCGGCTGAAATTGCCCGGCTGACCCAGGCGGCGCTGATTGCCGAAGCCGGTATCCACCACGCCTTGGCAGCCGTGCATGAGGGCATCCACCGCGACGCCATTGCTGCGGCCTGGCGTGAGGGTGTTGCGCTTGAGACGCAGCGCTTGGGCGTGACGCTCAGCGGTCAATGGGAATACACCACCGTCGGGGCCTTGCCCTGGGCCGGTGGCGCCTGCTTGCAGCGTGGCGACGTGCTCAAATTTGATGTCGGATGTGTGGTGCAGGGCTACAGCTCCGACAGTGGCCGCACCTACACCCTGGGTCCGGCCAGGCCGCGCACGCGCGAGATCATGGCCGCCTTGGGCGACGCTTTTTCAGCTGGGCTTGAGGTGCTCAAACCCGGGCATCTGATGCGCGAGGTGCATGCCGAGGCGACACGTGCCATGCAGCGTGCCGGCTTCAGCCGGTTCAGCCGCGGCCACTTTGGCCACAGCCTGGGGCATGACACATTTTGTGAGGTCCCGCCCTTTTTGTCGGCCCAGGCCGACGAGCCGCTGGAGGCCGGGATGGTGCTGGCATTCGAAACCCCGTTTTATGTGGATGGCGAGGGCGGCTTCATCATTGAAGACCAGTTCCTGATCACCGCGCAAGGCGCCCAAGCTGCCTGGTCACTGCCGCGCGAGCTGGGTTGCCTGCCCCTGTAACCAACCCCGCCCCGTCAGCCCCTGGTTCAGGTCTCGTCGAACCGGTAACCCACCCCATAGACCGAGCTGATGCCGGCCTCGCCGGTGCCCGCCTGCTCCAGTTTGCGGCGCAGGTTTTTGATGTGGCTGTCGATGGCGCGGTCGCTCACGTCGCGCTGGTCTTCGTGCAGCGTGTCCAGCAGCCGGGCGCGGGCAAAGACCTGGCCCGGGTGTGACATCAGCTGGCGCATCAGGCGAAACTCAACCGGTGTCAGCGGCAGGGGCTGGCCGCGCCAGTTGATTTGCTGGCGCGCCTCATCGACGGCAAAGACCGCCGGGACCGATTTCGCCAGGGCGCCTTCGCTGCGCCGCAACAGGGCCTTGATGCGGGCTACCACCTCGCGCGGGCTGAAGGGTTTGCAGACATAGTCGTCGGCGCCGGTGTCCAGGCCTAGCAGCCGGTCAATCTCATCCACCCGCGCCGTCACCATGATGATGGGCACGGTGGAGACGCGGCGCACTGCTGTACAAACCGCCAGGCCGTCCAGGCCGGGCAGCATCAGGTCGAGCACGACCAGGGCCGGTGCTTGCTGGCGAACCCGGGCGACCGCGTCATGCCCATCGCCGCACAGCTCGGTGGCAAAACCGTGCATATGCAGGTAGTTGGCCAGCATGTCGGCGATCTTGGCATCGTCTTCGACGATCAGGATAAGCTGCTTGCCGCGCTGGGGGCTCATGGGTTGTGGCGTCATGGCCGGTGGTCCATTGGCTTGGGCTGCAGGGGCAAGCTGACCTGTATGGCCAGGCCTCCGAGGCGGCTGGCGCTGGCCGATACCGTACCGCCATGCGCCTGGGCAATGGCACGCACAATCGACAGGCCCAGGCCACTGCCGTGCTGGCCAGTGCGGCTGCGGGCACTGTCCACCCGAAACAGCGGGTCGAACAGCTGGTCCAGCTGCGACGCTGTCACGCCTGGTGCACTGTCTTCCACCGTCAGTTGCAACACATCACCCAGCACCCGCCAGTGCACTTTCACCTCTCCGGGTGCGCGGGTGTAGCGCAAGCTGTTCTCCAGCAGGTTGGACAGCAGCTGTTCGACCCTGCCAAAGTCCCAGTGGGCGCTGATCGCGTGAGCGGCGGGCTGAATGGCCAGCGCCAGGCCCAGCTGCCCAGCGCGGGTCTCGAAACGCCGCACCATGCGCGCCAGGGCGGTATTGGCATCGCCGGCCGTAAAGTGGCAGGGCAGTTGGCCCAGGTCGGCCACCGCCAGCGTGTGCAGGTCATCCACCAGCCGGGTCAGTTGCGCCACCTCTTCGCGCAGGCTGGCCATCACCGCCGGCGTCGGTTGGCGCGCCCCGTCCTCGATCGACTCCATCTCGCCGCGCAGCACCGCCAGGGGTGTGCGCAGTTCGTGCGAAATCTGGGCAATCCAGTGGCGCCGGCTGGCTTCCAGCGCGGCCAGCGCCACCACCATGGCGTTGACATCGGTTACCAGCTCATCAATCTCCACGGCGCCCGAGCGACTGGCGCCCGGTATCCCGGGCATGGCTATTCGCACCCCCGGCTCGCCGCGCGCAATGCGGTGGGTGGCCAGTTGCAGCTGGCGCAGCGGCCGGCTCCAGTGCCCCGCCACCCACCAGGCCGCCAGCAGGGCCAAGGCAATGGTGCCCAAGCCTGTCAGCAACAGACCGGTGGTCTGACGCTGCAGAAAACGGGCATCCATGCCTTCCGGTTCGGGCTCCGCGCTCAGCTCGACAAAGGCCACGTCGGCGCCATTGACCTGCACGGCGCGTACCGTTCGCGCCAGATGTGGCGGCTGCCGCCGCCCGGCCAACCAATCGCCACGCACATCGCGGACAACAAGGCGTTCGGCAATATTGCCGGCCTCGGCGGGGCGCGGTGGTGGCGGTCGCCCACCACCCGGTCCACCCGGCCCACCCGGTCCACCCAGGCCTGGCGGTGGCGGGCGGCGTCTGGGCGGGGGCTCCTCTGGATCCTCGCCGGGTTCCTGTGGCCGGCCGATGCGCGGCTGAATCGGCCGGCCGCTGAGTTCGTCCATCAGGTCGCGCTGGGCATCTCGGTTGCCGCGCAGCCAGTTCATGCTGGGGTCGGCCGCGGCACGGCGCTCCAGCAGTTGTACAAAACGCGTCAGTTGCTCGTCGTCGCGCAGGCGCAGGTACTCGCCAAAACCACTGCGCAGGTTCCACAGGCTTAATCCGCCCACCGCCAGCACCGCGAGCACCACGGCGGCGGTCAGCAGAAGCGAGAGTTGGTGGGCGATTCGCAGGCGCATGCCAAAGCCTTGTGGTGGCACGAGAGGTCTCGAGCCGAGAGGATGGGTACTGAGCGGACACTAGCCCACGAGGCTAGGGGCAGTTCCAGCTCACCAGAACTTCCAAAAACTTTTTTTTCCGCCGCTGGGTCTGTCGTCATCGGCGCCAAGACCCATCTTGACCAAGCACTCGTCGTGCTTCAGGCCTTTGACGCGCAGGTAGGCGTAGTAATACTCCTTGGGCATCTTGGGTCGTGGGTCGAACTCGGTTTTCAGGTGCTGTAAAACCATCTTCTCGTACTTGGGCCACTCCACCACATCGCCCCCGGCGCCAAGTGCGTTCTTGCGCACATAGTCGATGGCGGTGTCGATCAATTTGTAATCCAAGGGGCAACCTCAAAAAATTGGCACTCAACACGCCATGGTACTGCAGCCCGGTGACAACAACGGGTGCCCAAAGTCTGCCAATTCTGCCCTTAAGGCGCAGCTGTAAAGCCATCGCTCAGGGTGTGCAAAAAGGCCACGATGTCGGCGATCTCCAGCTCGCTCAACGCCGGGCCGGCATTGGCGGCACGGTTGAATGGTGCCTTGACTTTCTCGATGTTGCCCAGGTACTGCGTCGGCAAATCGTTGCTGACCGCCTGACCATACCAACGCAGCGGGTCGCTGTTGCGCGTTGAATAAAAGCGCACCACCTCGGTCAGGTTTCTGAAGAAGCCGTTGTGCATGAAAGCCGGGCGTTCGGCCACATTGCGCAGGGTGGGCATGCGAAATTGGCCGCAGAAGTTACTGATCGTGACACCTTGCGCCACGCTGTCCGGCAGAGTGGGTGGCGTACGGTCCGGTCCGCACAGACCGAGGTCATAAAACGCCGGGTCGGCATTTTCGGGATCGCCGGGTTGCGCGGAATGCCGGTGGCGTAATAGGTGAACTCCGAGAAGGCCGAGTCCTCGGGCTTGCCGCTGGTCGGGTTCATCAGGTGGCAGCCGGCGCAGTTGCCCTTGGTCGGCTCCATGAACAGCGCCATGCCGCGCGCCTCGGTTGGGCTCAGCGTGGTCTGCCCGCGCACCATGGCGTCGTATTTGGAGCTGAAAGGCTGTAGCCGGGCCCGCTCAAAGGCGGCAATCGCCACCCCGATCGAGGTAAAGGCAGCATCGGTGTTGGCAAAGATGTCGGCCCCAAACACCTGCTTGAACTGCGCCGCGTAGCGCGACTGCGCGATCTTGTCGACCACGCTCTTGCGGTTGGGGTTGTTCATCTCCAGCGGGTTGAGCAGCGGCCCCAGTGCTTGCAACTCGGCTGAGTCGGCACGGCCGTCCCAGAACAGGCCGCCCACCGCCTCGGTCACGCCGTTGGTGGTGACAAAGCTGAAGGGCGCCGGGATCAGGCCCAGGTAGCTGTTGGTCATGGCGTTGCGCGAGCCGATCGATGCGGGCGTGCTGCCTATTGCTACGCCGTTGCGGCCGCCATGGTTGCCGGCAAAGCCCATATTGGCTTGGTGGCAGGCCGCGCAGGCGGTGCCGCGCGGCTCCGACAGGTTGGCATCGGTGAAGATTTGCTGGCCCAGGTCGATGCGGTCATTGGTCGCCGCCAGCGCGACGGCCACTGGGTCGGTCAGGTCGGTGGGGGCCGCTGTGGCACCGCCGCCGCAGCCACTCAGCCACAGGGTCAGGCCCAGCAGCAGGGTCAAAGAAAGCAGCCGCATGCCGGCGCGGCGCAGCGGGGTCATGGTCAGGGTGTCAGGCATGGAAGTCTCCGGTTGACTCGCGGCTCGGTGAGCTGCGAATGACGCACTGTGCCGGTCAACTGTGGAGCAAATATGGAGGGCCGGACTTTCGCCGCCGGGCGCAGCGCAGTGCGCTTAGCCGGGCTGTGTCAGCACGGGCGGCGCCCAGTCGGCAAAGCCGGTGGCCATTTCGTAGGCATGGCCGATGCGGTACAGCAAGCCTTCGGCAAACGGCCGGCCGATCAGCTGAAAACCGCAGGGCAGCCCATTGGCGGTGGTGCCACCCGGCAGCGTCAGCGCCGGCAGGCCCAGCACATTGACTGGGCGCATCAGCCGGGTGATCTCGTTGAGGACGCGCTGCGAGCTGGCCCCGCCTGACACGTCCACCTCAGACAGGCGTGGCACCTGGATCGGCAGCACTGGCGCCAGCAGCGCATCGCACTGGCTGAAGACCTGGCGACAGAAGTCCCGCAGCAATGGTCCGCGCAGCCGCTGCGCGTTGCCATAGGCCTGCGCTGTGACGGCCAGTGTGACTTGAATGCGACCGCGGGTCTGGGCCGTGTACTGCTCGGGGCAGTCCCGCATCCAGGGGCCATGGATGGCGAGCACGTCGCCCCAGGTCAGCATCAAGCCGACCGCGTTGATGGCATCCATGTCTGGCATATCGACTTCAACCACTGTCAGGCCGCGCTCGGCGAGTACGGCAGTGGCCCGCGCCAGGCGGGCGGCGACTTCGGGCTCGATGTCACGGTCGAAATAGCCTTTGGGGATGCCGATGCGCAGGCCCTGCACCGGGCCTTGCAGCTGCTGCGTGTAGTCCGGTGCGGTGCCGGCGGCGGTGGATGGGTCGCGCGGGTCGTGACCGGCCAGCACCGACATCAACAGGGCGTTGTCGGCCACGGTGCGTGTCAGGGGGCCCACGGTGTCGAGCGACTGCGACAGCGGCATGGCGCCGGCGCGTGACACCAGCCCGAAGGTGGTCTTCATGCCCACCAGCCCACACATGGCGGCCGGCAAGCGCACCGAGCCGGCAGTGTCCGAGCCCAGTGCGCCGTACACCACCCGGGCCGCCACCGAGATGGCCGAGCCGCTGGACGAGCCGCCGGTGATGTAGTCGGGGTTCCAGGGGTTGCGCGCATCGCCCAAAAAGGCGTTCTGGCCGGTCGGGCCGTAGGCAAACTCGGTCATGTTCAGGGTGCCGATCTGCACCGCGCCGGCAGCGTCCAGACGTTCCAGCACACTGGCGGTGCAGGGCGCAACCCAGTCCTGGCGCAACTTGCTGCCGCAGCTCGACACCAGGCCCTGGCGGTAGAACATGTCCTTGTGGGCCAGCGGCACCCCGTGCAGTGGGCCGCGTACCAGGCCTTTGGCCAGGTCTAGGTCACAGGCGCGCGCGGTCTCCAGGGCCGACGCCTCGTCCAGCCGGACGAAAGCGTTGAATTGCGGTTGTGCCACCCGGGCGGCGGCGATGGCTGCCTGCGTCAGTGCCACAGAGCTGACCCGGCCTTCGCGCAGGGCCTGTACGGCCTCGGTCAGGCTGGATGGCGACCCGGCAGGGGCCGCCGGCGCCCGCTCGCCGACCGGCTCACTGGCGCCTTTGGCCAGCTCTGGTGCCCGGCAGTCTTGCAGGGCAGCGAACAGCGACAGGGTGTCGACATCGAAATCCAGCTGGGCGGCCGCCCGTTCGAACGCGGCATAGGCTGGTGCCGCCAGTTCGGCGATGTCGGCGGCGCGGCTGTCGGTGAGGGTCCAACCGAGGCGCTCGGCCTGGCGCAGGATGTCGGCGGCCGTCACTGGGGTTTGCTTCATGGTGCGTCGGCCCAGCCATGGCAGCAAGGCCCCGGAAAAAGGAGGGAACTGGTTTATACCATTGCCTCCGTCCCAGTGAGGATCAAGCGACCAGCGCCAGCCCAGGGCCATAATCATCCGCCATGGACAAGCTCAAGCAGCTCGAAACCTTCGTCTCAGTGGCCTCGCGAGGTAGCCTGACGGCAGCCGGCTTGGCTGAAGGCGTAGCGCCGGCCATCATGGGGCGCCGGCTCGACGCGCTGGAAGAGCGGCTGGGCGTCAAGCTGCTGGTGCGCACCACCCGGCGCATCACCCTGACGCACGAAGGCAGCGCCTTTTTGGAGGACTGCCAGCGCCTGCTGGCCGACCTGGCCAATGCCGAGGCCAGCGTCTCGGCCGGCGGCGTCAAGGCCAGCGGCCACCTGCGCATCACCGCGCCGGCCGGCTTCGGCCGCCGGCATGTGGCGCCACTGGTGCCACGCTTTCGCGAACTGCACCCCGAGGTCACGGTATCCCTGAACCTGAGCGACCGCTTGGTGGACCTGACCGGTGAGGCGGTGGACTGCGCGGTGCGGGTGGGTGATATGCCCGACTCGTCGCTGGTCAGCGTGCGGCTGGCCGACAACCGCCGCCTGTGCGTGGCCACGCCGGCCTATTTGCAGCGCCACGGCCGGCCACTGCAGCCACAAGACCTGAACCGCTTTGATTGCCTGACGCTGTCCAGCGATGCCTCGCAAACCCGGGGCTGGGCCTTCTCGGTGCCCAAGGGTGAGGGTACCGAGCTGGTCTATCTTAAAGCGCAGGGCCCGCTGGACTGCTCGGACGGCCAGGTGCTGCACGACTGGTGCCTGCGCGGCCTGGGCATCGCCTGGCGCAGCACCTGGGAAGTGGAGTCGGAGGTGGCGGCCGGCATCCTGGTGTCGGTGCTGGACGACTTTGCCGCGCCGCCGAATGGGATTTACGCCGTGTTTGCCCACGCCAAGCACCTGCCGCTGCGGGTGCGGCTGTGGATAGACTTCCTCAAACATCACTACGGCCAGGCAGGGTACTGGCAGGCCTCTTGACCGTTGCGGCCCCGCCGACGAGTCGGCTGCGCCGATTGATCGTCTGCGCCGATGACTTCGCTCTGCACGCCGGCGCGTCGCAAGGCATCATGCAGCTGGCGGCGCAAGGCCGCCTGAGTGCCACCAGTGCGCTGGTGCTGTCGCCGCGCTGGGCGCTGGACGCGCCGCGCCTGCGTGACTTGCGAGGGCAGCTCGATGTGGGCCTGCACCTGGACTGGACCAGTGCCTTTGCCCGCGCCCAGGGCCATGGCCGGCCGCTGGCCCGGGTGATGGCGCGCGCCTTGCTGGGCGGTCTGCGCCCGGACCAGGCTAGACCGGTGATTGAGCAGCAGCTGGATGCGTTCGAAGCGCACTGGCAGGCGTCGCCCGACCATGTCGACGGGCACCAGCATGTGCAGCAGTTTGCCGGGATTCGTACCGCATTGGTGCAGGCGCTGCTGGCGCGTTACGGCCGCGGCCCGATGCCCTACCTGCGCATCTCGCGGCCAGCGCGACCCCGCGCTGAGCTGAAAAGCCGGCTGATCGCCAGCCTGGGGGCAGATGCTCTTGAAAATATAGCAAAGAATGCAGGCGTGACAAGGGCTAGAGCCCTTTTTGGCACTTATGATTTTGGCCGGAACGAAGCGGCCTATGCGCGGCGGATGACCGCCTGGTTGGCGGACGTGCCGGACGGCGCCATCCTGATGTGCCACCCGGCCGGCCCGGCGCCGGCCCATGCCGCCTCGGCTGCGGCGCGACAAGCCGAGTTGGCCTACCTGGCCGGGCCGCGCTGGCCCGAGGCGCTGGCCCGTGCCGGCGTGCAGCTGGCCCGAGGCGCTGCTGCACTGGCTTGAGCCAAGTCATGTTCGGCCTCGGGTTGGACCCTTACAGTCCGGCCTGTGAATTCCAGCCCCCATCAGCGACGCCAGTCCTGGGCGCTGCTCGCGGGTCTGTGGTTGCTGCTCTTGCTGCTGGCGCCACTGCGCCCGCTGGTGGTGCCGGACGAGGGCCGCTATGGCGAGATCGGGCGCTGGATGCTGGTCAGCGGCGACTGGCTCACGCCGCGCCTCAATGGCCTGCCCTTCTTTCACAAACCGCCCCTGTTGTATTGGTTGGAGGCGGCCTCACTGGCGTTGTTTGGCGTGACCGAATTCGCCTTGCGCGTGGTGCCGGCCCTGCATGTGGGGCTGATGCTGGTGGCGCTTTACCTGGCGGCGCGCGCGGTTGGCGGTGAGCGCCTGGCGCGCCGGGCAGCCCTGATGTTGGGCAGCAGCCTGGGCTTTCTGGTGGGGGGGCAATATGTCAACCACGACATGCTGGTGGCCTGCTGGATCGGCGTGGCGATCTGGTGCTTTGCCTTTGCCTTTCTGGCGGGGGACCGGCCAGCGCCTGGGCTGGCGCGGTGGGGTTTTGTCGCCTGTGCGCTCGGGGTCCTGAGCAAGGGCTTGATCGGGGTGGCACTGCCAGGCCTGGTGCTGTTGCTGTGGCTGGCCGCCACGCGCCAGCTGCGCAAGTTGCGGCACTTGCCCTGGCTGTCCGGGTTGGGGCTGTTTGCCGTGCTGACACTGCCCTGGTTTGTGCTGGTCCAGCGCCACTATCCCGGGCTGCTGGATTACATGTTTGTCCACCACCAGTTCAACCGCTACACCGCCGGCAGCTACAACAACCCACAACCTGCCTTGTTCTACTTGGGGGCCTTGGGCGTGCTGTTTTTCCCCTGGCTGCTGTTCGCCCTGGCCGCGCACCGGCGCCCGGCCTTGCTCGCATCGCTGCCAACCGCGTTGTGGCTGCTGTGCTGGATCTGGTTGCTGGCCATTCTGTTGTTTTTCTCGATACCCCGCTCCAAGCTGGTCGGCTATATGTTGCCGGTGCTGCCGCCCCTGGCCCTGCTGGCGGCGCTGGGCTGGGAGCGTGTGCTGGCACCGCGTCGGCACAGTCAGCGGATTTTTTTGGGCCTGTGCCTGCTTGACCTGGTGATCGCCCTGGTGCTGGTGACCCAGGTGGGCCGCGCCACCCGGGCCGCCCGCACCGAGGACGTGGCCCGGGTGCTGGCCTGCGCGGCCCGGCCCTCTGACACCCTGTATGTGTCGGGCGCTTACCCCTACGACCTGCCGTTTTACGCGCAGACCACGCGCGCCATGGTGGTACTGGAGGACTGGGCGGCGCGACGTGCTGGCTCGGGCGATGGCTGGCAGCGGGAGCTGTTGGAGGCGGCGGACTTTGAGCCTGCAACTGGCCAGGTGCTGCAGTCGCCCCAAGTGCTGGCGGCGGCCGGCGCCGGGCCTGGCAACTGGTGGCTGGTGCGGCAGCCAGCGCCCAGCCCGGTGCGGGTGGGTGACTGGCGGCTGCTTTTTCAGGGGGCCGGTTGGGCGCTGTACCAGTCGTCGGCGGGTACACAGCCACCTGCGGGAGACGCCCTCACCGGTCTGCCTGGCTGTCGACGAGGTCGCTAGGATTGATAGGGTTGCTAGGCTGAGCGCAGCTCAGTCACGGCGGCATTGCCCGCGGGCGATGCCGCCCAGCCCAAGCCAGACCCCTCCTGCCGGCTGACCAGATAAGCCGGGCGCTGCTTGACCTCTTCAAAGATGCCACTCACGTACTCGGCCAGGATGCCGATCGAGAGCAGCTGTATGCCACAAAAAAACATCATGCCGGCGGCGATGGTGGCAAAACCCGGCACGCTGGCGCCAAAAACAAAATAGGCCAGCACCACCCAGGTGCCATACCCCAGCGCCAGAGTGGACAGGGTGATGCCGATCAGTGTCAGCGCGCGCAGAGGTGCGGTCGAGAAGGCCAGCAAGCCGGTCAGCGCCAGCGTCAGGGCGCCACCCAGGCCGAACCGGCTGCGGCCGGCAGTGCGCGGCAGCGGCTGATAGTGGATGGCTGCACTGTCGAAGCCGACCCAGGCAAACAGTCCTTTCATGAAGCGGTTGCGCTCGGGCAGGCGCTTGAGGGCATCGACCACGCGCCGGTCCATCAGACGGAAATCGCCGGCATTGGCCGGGATCTTGACCCGGCTGCCCAGGTTGACCAGCTTGTAAAACAGGCCAGTGAGACCCACTTGCAAGCCCGACTGGTCGGCGCGCGACTGCCGCACCGCATACACCACATCGGCGCCCTGCTGCCAGCGCTGCAGCATCTCGGGCAGCAATTTGGTCGGGTGTTGGCCGTCGGCGTCCATCAGGATCACCACCTCACCGCGCGCGGCTTCCAGCCCAGCGGTGAGCGCGGCTTCCTTGCCGAAATTGCGTGACAGCTGGATGTAGACCACCTCAGGGTGAGCGGCACACAGCGCCTGCATGATGGTCGAGGTGTCATCGCGGCTGCCGTCGTCCACCACGATCAGTTCAAGGTGGTCGCTCAGGGTGTTCAAGGTGCTCAGCACTGAGCGTGCCACCCGGCGCAAATTGGCGCCTTCGTTGAAGGACGGGATCACGCAGGAGATGGCGGGCGGGCGGTGGGTGCGGGGCGTCATAACCGCATCGTGCCGGTGGCTGCCACCGCCGCCTTGAGAAAACGCAGAGGCCGACTTACTTGTTCTTCAGGCACTCGCTCATGAACTTCTTGCGCTCGTCGCCTTTCTTGTCCTTGGCCTGCTCGTTACAGGCTTTCATTTTTTCTTGTTGCGCGGTTTTCTTGTCCGGGGCAGCGGCGGGTTTGGCGCTCAGGCAGTCCTTCATGAAGGCCTTGCGCTCATCGCCCTTCTTGTCGCCCGCGTCTTTGTTGCAGGTCGCCATCTTGTTTTGTTGTGGGGTTTTGGCGGCGTCTTCGGCGTGGGCGGCGCCCAGGGTGAGCGACAAGCCGAGTGCCAGCAGTGACAGAAATTGCTTCATGGTGGTTCCTAAAAAAGGTGATGGGGGCTGTGAATCCGATGCGGATTCCAGCACATAACGCCGGGCCTGGCGAACCCGCTGACGCGGGTTAACCCTGGGTTTTTGGGGGGCGTGCCGGCAGCAAGGGCGCCAAACGTAAAATCCGGACAATGCAGACCGTTAAAAAAGAATTGCTCGACGCCCTGGCTAAGGTGCTGGACACCCTGTTGCCGGGGTCCGGCGCCAAAGCCGCCTTCGAGTCGCCCAAGGTGGCCGCCCATGGCGACCTGGCCACCACCGCCGCCATGCAAATGGCCAAACCCCTCAAGGCCAACCCGCGCCAGCTGGCCGACACGCTGCGTGCTGAGCTGCTGCGCACCGCGCCGTTTCAGCGCTGGGTGGCGGCGCTCGAGATCGCCGGGCCCGGCTTTATCAACATCCGGCTGCATCCCGCGGCCAAACAGGCGGTGGTGCGTGACGTGCTGGCGCAGGGTGCCGAGTTTGGCGCCCAGGCCGCGCGCGGCCAGCGCCTGCTGGTGGAATTTGTGTCTGCCAACCCGACCGGTCCGCTGCACGTGGGCCACGGCCGCCAGGCGGCGTTGGGTGATGCCATCTGCAACCTGTACCAGACGCAGGGCTGGGCGGTGTACCGCGAGTTCTATTACAACGACGCGGGCGTACAGATCGGCACCCTGGCCACCAGCACCCAGCTGCGGGCCAAGGGCTTCAAACCGGGCGACCCGCAGTGGCCCGAGCAGGCCTACAACGGCGAGTACATCGCCGACATCGCCGCCGACTTTTTGGCCGGCAAGACGGTGCAGTCGGACGACCGCAGCTTCACCGCCTCGGGCGATGTCGAGGCGCTGGACGACATCCGGCTGTTTGCCGTGGCCTACCTGCGCCACGAGCAGGACC